>JAGPCH010000072.1 GCA_018058125.1 Ignavibacteria bacterium
CGGTACAGTAACTCCGCTCGCTCAGCCGGGTAATCCGAAACCGAGAATTTTCAGATTAAAAAAGGATGAAGCCATAATTAACCGTCTGGGTTTTAATAATAAAGGAGCTGATGAATTATACCGTAATATTCTTAAAGCCAGAAAGCATGTGGGAAATGATTTTGTAATTGGCGTCAACATTGGCAAAAATAAAATCACTCCGATCAAAGATGCAGTTGCTGATTATAAAATATGTTTTGAAAAACTGTTTAATGTTGCGGATTATTTTACAATAAATATTTCCTCACCAAATACTGAAGGATTGCGTCTGCTTCAGGAAGAGGAATATCTTGACGAACTATTATCGGAAATACAGACATTAAACCAATCGTTATCCCATATCATGGCATCAAAAACGAAATGTGTTTTTCTCAAAATTGCTCCCGATCTTTCTCCGGAAATGACAGGAATGATCTTTAATTTAGTAAAAAAAAATAAACTCTCAGGGATCATAGCTACCAATACTACCATCGAAAGAGTAAATTTGAAATCAGACGTCAATGAACAAGGAGGACTCAGCGGAAAACCTTTAAGGGTAATGTCAAATAATGTTTTAAAAATATTGTTTGATCTTAATAAAGTTGATTCAGATAATCCTCTTACACTGATTGGGGTAGGCGGTGTTTTTGGAAAAGATGATTATGAAACTAAGAGAGAGAATGGTGCTTCGCTTGTTCAGATATACACAGGACTAATTTATGAAGGTCCTTCAATTATGAAAAAAATATTAAATTAATAAAAAAATATATTTTGGAATTTTTAAGTGGTCTCACAGAATCTCCCGTAACATTGACTTTGCTTGTTGCAAACATATCTATATCTATCTGGGCAATGTACGGTAATCCGGTATATATGCAAAAATTTTCGGAATGGCCGTATCAGGTTGTTTATGAAAAGCAATATTACCAGATGTTCACTTCAGCTTTTTTACATGCTAATTTTGCGCATTTGTTTTTTAACATGTTTGCATTGTTTACTTTCGGAAGTTTTCTGGAAAGTTTTTTTATAAATAATTTCGGAAGCTTTGAAGGAAGTCTTTATTTCTTCCTGATCTATTTCATTAGCCTGGCTTTTGGCTCTGTACTTTCGGTGATCTTTCATTATAAGAATCCTCTATACGTTGCAGTCGGTGCTTCCGGCGCTGTTTCGGGAATTGTATTCTCTTACATAATATTCTTTCCGGAAAGCATGCTGTATGTATTTTTCATTCCAATGCCTGCATATTTGTTTGCATTCCTTTGGATAGCTTTTTCTGTTTACGGAATGAAAAGCAAACTCGGAAATATCGGACACGAAGCTCATCTTGGGGGAGCAATTGGAGGTGTCATATCAACATTAATTCTTATCGATGGTTCGATGAGAGTTTTGTTAAGTCATTTCGGTCTAAGCTAATCATAGAAAAATTTAATGGATAATGTAATTGAATATAATTGTCCCTACTGCGGAGAAATTAACTGTACTGAAGTATTTATCTCAGATGGAAGAAATCAAAATTTCGTAAATGACTGTGAAGTCTGTTGCAGACCAATAGAATTGAAAGTTAATTTCGACATAGAAGGTAATCCGGATATCGAAATTAAAAACGATGATGGTTATTGATTAAAAATGAATTCCTGCAATTTATTTTTCAAACAAATCTGCCGGAATTGAAGCAGTTTCTTCTTTAAAGGAAAAAAGATGAGTCAGATATAAATTACTCATTTTTTCCAAAACTGAATTAGCTTTCAGCCTTTGATTCAGATTATCAAAATCCACGTAGTCAAGAAACTGATCCTGATTGAAACAGGAAAATACAAAAGTTTCCTTACCGGTTTCGGGATCAATGTGTTTCTGCAGACATTGCGCGCAGATCTCTTTCATCATGCATTGCATAGGCGAGTTAATACTTCCTATCGCAACATGCTCGCCAAGAAAGTCTTTTAATACTGTATATCTTGATTCTTTAACAGCTTTCATCATCCTGTCACTTCCTATTGCAATGATCCTGTTAATGGTTTTAAAATCAAACAATTTGTTTTCACTGAGTTTGCAATAATTGATCATAGACTCAACAATATTGCCTTCCATCCAAAGATCCTGTTCACGGTCGGGGAGAATCTTTTCTCCGAAATCATTACTCCAAATTACCTGATCTGCATACTTTTCTATTTCTCTTTTTTTATAAATATCCTCTGAGTTTTTGTATCCGGCAAAATAAATTACCCTATTATTGTTTTCTTTTAATGCATGTGCAATTGAGAAAAGAACAGCATTTCCAAGACCGCCACCGGCTAGAAGTACGTTTTCATTTTTTGGAATATGTGTAGGAGTTCCGGTAGGTCCCATTACAACTATCCTTTCACCTTTTTTCAAAGTCGCAACTAATCTTGAAGATACACCCATCTCTAAAACGATCATGGACAGCAAACCTTTTTCCACATTTGTAAGTGAACCTGTCATTGCAAGTCCTTCCATTGTAAGAATTGTATCATTGATCTTTTCCGAATTCACCTCATAGTTCTGCATTCTGTAAAACTGACCCGGCTTGAATTTTTCTACGGCGAATGGAGCTTTAACTATAACTTCCACTATAGTAGGAGTGAGACGAATGACTTCCCTTACCGTCGCCATAAATCCATCGTCCATAATTGCTGTCATCCTCTCAAATTTTGACATGCGCTCTTTTACGGAATCAGTATCATTTTTTATTTCCGATAACTCTCTTTGAAACAAGTCTGTGATTTTTTTATACCCGTCTTTAGCTGAAGCCATTGCTTTCACAACATTACCTGCATAGTCGGGATGATTATCTCCGTAAAATGAAATAAATTTTCCGTTTTTGTTATATGAAGTAAAAAATCCCTTTTCATTTTTTCCGGCGGGAATGAGATCTGTTCCTGAAAATTTATAGGCTTTAAAAAAATAATTATCATCATCAAGTTCGAATGTACCGGGATACTCTTTTTCATAAATAATATTAGGAGAAGTTCCTGCAGCTACCATTACTGATTTTGCTTTCATAGTATGTAACTCCGGGTTGTTTTTCCTTTTGAATGTCATTTCTTTTATTGCACCGTATTCATCTCCTATTGCTTCTACAGGATTCATATTCTCCGCAAAACTTATGCCTTCATTCAGAGCTTTGATGACTTCTTCATGATTTAGTCTGTATGCCGGCGAATCAGTCATTCTTTTCCGGTAAGCAATTGTGACTCCTCCCCATTCATTTTCAAGCGAAAGGATATCGGGTTCTCTGTTTTCCTTTTTTGAATTTGCATATTCTTCCCGTATAAGTTTGCCGTGTTCTATAAAAGTTTTCATTATCCCTTTTTCTCTGTCATCAAAGATCTCAAAAAATTTATTTTCACCATCTACGCCTGAGAGTTTTTCATATTTATCAAGTACTTTTAAAACCTGCACAGGATAATAAGCGAGTAATTCTGTGGCAGTGTCAATAGCCGTCAGACCGCCGCCGATCACAACTGCCGGAAGCTGTATCTGTAGATTTGCGGGATTATTTTCTTTAGCCGCTCCGGTTAGCTGAAGACTCATCAGAAAGTCAGAAGCTTTTTTTATTCCGGTGATAAGATTATTTTTAATATTAATCACGGTAGGTTTACCCGCACCTGTTGCAATTGCAATATGGTCAAATCCAAGATCCCAGGCATCTTCAATTGTAATGGTGCCGCCAAACCTAACACCGTCATACAGACTGAAAAATTCACGTCTTGCAAGATTAATATAAATTGCTGTTAGAAAATTTTTATCCCACCTTACAGTAATACCATATTCAGAAACTCCGCCGAATCCCTGTAACACTCTTTCATCAAGTTCTTTCTGAATTTCCTCATTAAAATATTTTACGGGTTCAGGGAATTGAATAAATCCTTTGCTGTCTTTAGAGCCGGTATATTCGGAATTTACTTTTTCTATTTTAAGCGCGTCAATTCCGGTAACAGCAAAACCTTCGTTGAGAAGGTAATGAGCTAAAGTATAACCGGCCGGACCCATTCCTACAACCATTATATGCTTTCCATTATATGGAAGAGAGAATGGTCGTTTTATATTTAAAGGATTCCAGCGAGTCAGAAGAGAATAAATTTCAAAACCATAGGGAAGTTTAAACACATCAGTTAATACACTTGTCTCGATCTCAGGAATATTGACAGGCTCCTGTGTCTGATAAATACAGCTTTTCATACAATCATTACATATTCTGTGTCCTGTACCCGGGAGATTGGGATTGTCAATAACTACTAATGCCAGTGCAGCTATAGGCAAACCCTGCTTACGGACAAAATGCATCTCAGAGATCTTTTCATTTAACGGACAACCGCTAAGTTCGATTTTCAATGGATTTAATTTCAGTTTTTTATCTTTATCGAAGAGTCCTTTAGAACATGAATCTTTTTCCCTTCCGTGACAATAGATACAATAATCTATTTCATTATGGATCTGTCTTTTATTCATTCTCCGGTCTGTAAGTTTAAAACCGTTCCGGTAATGAACTTTGAAATCAGGTGCTTTTATTAATTCCGGCAGCTCCGGATCAGGGTTAACGTGCTTTACAAGGTTTGAAAAATCGAGCTTTTCTGATTCGGAGAAAATGACCCAGCCGGTTGTATCTTTATCATGAAGTTTTTTTGCAAAGATCCATTTCTCTGTAACTGATAGTAAAAGTTTTATTATTTCCGTATCAGAGGTATCATCCTTAATGTTCATATAATTATCTGATTCTGCTGATTTTACAAGTGTTATCAAATTATCCGCTTTGTTTTTTATTTCCTCCGGTATAGTAAAATTCTCCGGAGCGAATTTATCTCCGTCAAAAAACCATCTGAAGTTTTTTTCAATTTCCACCAAGTCAATGACAAATTCAGAAATTGCTTTTTCTTTGTCATCCATGGTATCCGGCCCAAAAGCAGTTCTGATCTTTGTAATAAAACTGTTGAGAGATTTCCAGTCTTCGTAATTTACGATTTCATTTTTGAATTTCTTTATAATTTTTTTTTGAAAGTAGTTCTTTAGTTCAAGAACTTTTTTTTCGTATTCTGTTTCGGATAGAAATTTTTCCCTGTAATTTTCTAGTTGAAAAAGAGCTATGAGAAAATCATTCAGGACTAAAGATGCATTTATCAGAATATCAGATATCTGACTTTCCGAAAGACCTACACCTTTAGAATCTCTGTAGCTGACAAATTTGTTGTAATTTATCCCGTCCTTATTCTGAAAAAATCTATAAAAATCTTCTGAGAGATCTTTTAATCTTTGCGGATCAAAAAGATCTTTGAAATCGTATCCGGATTCCGAATTAATAAAATTCATGTGTTTTAAAAATAATGTTTGTAAATCAGATAATTTTCAATTTACAATAAACAGGCTTTTGTTTAAATGCATATTTTATTGAAATTCACAGAAATAACTTAATAATTTTGAAATTAAATTGTCAACACATATAATGTTTACCTTTATTCTTTATGTTCAATAAATTAATTTGAAACTCAAACAATAATTTGAAGAAAAAATCACTCAAACCGGCAGAATTAAATCTGCATAAATCCATACATTCCAATTGCGGAGTTTTCGGCGTTTATAATAATCCGGATGCATCTATTCTGACATATTATGGTCTTCATGCATTACAGCACAGAGGACAGGAAGCTGCAGGCATTGTTACTTCAGAATATGATGATCTGTCCGGAAAGTATAAATTCAATATTCATAAGGATCATGGACTTGTTTTGAGTGTATTCTCAGAGGATAAGATCCTGACAAATGTATTAAAAGGTAACTCTGCAATCGGACACACTAGGTATTCGACTACAGGTTCGGGTGATAAAAGAAATAACATACAACCATTCAAAGTAAATTTTAAAGGCGGTAATCTTGCATTATCCCATAACGGTAATTTAACAAACACAAAATTTCTGAGAGAGAAACTTCAGAATGAGGGAACCCTTTTTCAAACTTCTACCGACAGCGAACTTATTTTACATCTGATTGCAAAAAGCAAAGAAGGTGCAATTGAAGATAAACTTCTCGATGCTTTTTCACAGGTCATTGGCGCATTTTCAATATGTATCCTTACAGATGATAAACTCTTTGCCATAAGAGATCCATACGGCGTAAGACCTTTGGCATTTGGTAAATTAGACGGAAGCTTTGTGTTTGCTTCGGAAACCTGCGCATTTGATATTATAAATGCCGAATACAAAAGAGATGTAATGCCGGGTGAAATGATAGTGATAGACAGAGAAACCGTTGAAACAGGTAAAGAAAAAAGTTATAAGATCGGAACTGCTGAAAAGTATAAACACTGTATCTTTGAATATATTTATTTTTCAAGACCTGACAGCTCTGTATTTGAAGAGAAAGTTGATAAAGTAAGAAGAAAGATCGGAAAGAATCTTGCTATTGAAAGTCCTGCTCCGGGAAAGGATATTCCGGAAGATAAAAAAACTGTTGTAATAAATGTACCGGATTCATCTAATACAGCAACGCTTGGTTATTTCAATGAAATTGTAAAAACGAATAAAGATGCAAGACATGAAATAGGTCTGATTAGAAGCCATTATGTCGGAAGAACTTTTATTCAACCGGGTAAGGACAAAAGGAAAATGAAAGTTAAGACGAAATTCAATACAGTGAAAGGTGTTCTTGAAAACAGGAAGGTTGTAATCATTGATGATTCAATTGTAAGAGGAACTACTTCGAAGTTACTGGTTGATCTGATAAAAAAAGCTGATCCTAAGGAAGTACATTTGAAAATTTCTTCCCCTCCGGTAATTGGTCCGTGTTACTATGGAATGGATTTCCCTACTTCTGAAGAACTGGTTGCAAATCATCATGACCAGAACATAGATGAGATCGGAAAAGAACTTGGAGTAACATCTCTTGCATATTTGAGCAAAGAAAAATTGATGGACTCTGTCCCTTATAAACACGAAAAAACGGATTATTGTACCGCCTGTTTTACAAAAAATTATCCTATACCAATAGAAGGACTGGATGAAATGAATAAAAATGAATTT
>JAGPCH010000073.1 GCA_018058125.1 Ignavibacteria bacterium
CGGTAAGCCCATACTGCTTTCTACGGGCGCTTCCAACTTATGGGAGATCCAGCAGGCAGTTGAGCTCATCGGTCATTATAAAAATCCGCTTGCATTGTTGCAGTGTATCCTTAACTATCCTACTCTATATGAAAATGCAAATCTTGGAATGATTCTTGATCAGAGAAAAAAATTTCCGGAAACAATTCCCGGATATTCGGATCATACTCTTCCGGGAAACATGGATGTGCTGAAAACAGCAACTTTACTTGGGGCTGTAATACTGGAGAAACATTTCACTTATGATAAATCATTACCGGGCAATGATCATTACCATGCAATGGACAAAGAGGATCTGAAATATTTTTTCAAGGATATGGATAAAATATTTGAGATCATCGGAGATTTTAAGAAGAAGCCAATTGAATCGGAAGAGAAGTCAATATTGAATGCAAGAAGAAGTCTTGTTGCGAAAAGAAAAATCAGTGCGGGCGAGGAAATTACTTCTGAAGATATTACATGGAAGAGACCCGGACTTGGAATTAGTCCTAAATTTCTTGATGATGTCATTGGAAAGAAAGCGCTAACTGATATAGAAGAAGATACAGCTCTTAAATGGAATATGCTTAATTAAGAATTTATTTCTATACTAAATTAATATAAAAGAAAGGAAAAACCATGAAGCAAACAACTCAGGAAGAAGTCTGGAAAACTATTTTCGGCGAGAGTTATAATCACCGGAATAATTTTGACAACAAAGCGCTTGATGAAGTTTACATCAGCGATATTGGAATTTCCAGGACAGAGATGAATGAAAAATTCATAGGTGATCTCGACAGAGATATCAGTATTCTCGAAGTAGGCTGTAATATCGGGATGCAGCTTGTGAATCTGAAAGAAATGGGATTTAAGAATCTCTATGGAATTGAACTCCAACCCCATGCCGTAGAGCTGGCAAATCTAAGAACACCCGGTATAAATATAATTCAGGGTACGGCATATGATATTCCGTTTAAAAATGAATATTTCGATCTGGTATTTACCAGCCGAGTGCTCATTCATTTGAATCCTTCTGAAATTGAAAAAGCAATAAAAGAAATTGTAAGATGTTCAAAAAAGTATATCTACGGAAATGAATATTATGCTGATGAGCTGACAGAGATAAAAAACTATCACGGACAGAATAATATAGCCTGGAAAAGAAATTTTCCTCAGCTTTTTCTTGACGTTTCGCCTGACTTAAAACTTTTGAAAGAGGAAAAGTATAAATATACTTTTAATGATGATCTTGACATTACATATCTTTTTGAAAAATAAGATCAGGAAATTCAATTAATTGAAAAAAAAGAAAAAAATAGTAGCCTGCATAGAAGCACGTATGACATCGAGCAGACTTCCGGGTAAAGTATTGAAGAAGATATCCGGCAGAACTGTGCTGGAGATATTGATCAGGCGATTATCTCAATCAAAATACATTGATGAAGTTATAATAGCAGCCACAGACAGAAAGGAAGATGATCCGGTTGAGAAGCTTGGAAAAGAACTCGGAGTATTCACTTTCAGAGGCAGCGAAGATGATGTGCTTGGAAGAGTTGTTGGCGCAGTGGAAGCTGTAAACGGAGATATAATTGTTGAGATCACAGGTGATTGCCCTTTAATGGATCCCGGGGTAGTTGACTCTGTCATAGAAAAGTATTTATCGGAAGATAAGAAATATGACTATGTAACAAACATTGGCTATGTAGGTGACAGCATCCGTGAGATTCCAATTGGTATGGATGTCAGGGTCTTTTCATTCAAAGATCTTAAGGCGATCAGTGAAATTACAAATGATCCGGAAGACAGGGAGCATGTGTCTTTATATTTTTTCCGAACAGGAAAAGATAAATACAGACTTTTTAATATCGGGACACCTGAGAAATGGAAACGTGACTATAATCCGAGGCTATGTCTTGATACAAAAGAGGATCTTGAGCTGATAAAAAATATTTATGAAACTTTATATCCCTTAAATGAAAATTTTAAACTTGAAGATATTCTGAACTTTCTGGATAAAAACAGGGAGACTTTGAAAGTTAATTCTATGATAATTCAAAAGACCGTTAAAGATCTTGAATAAACATAAAGTCTGTATAATCGGATGCGGCGATATCGGGTTTTTATTTGACCACAACAGAAATTCCGATGGCGCTCTTTCACATTTTAAGGCTTTCAGGGATTCTGAATATTTTGACCTTACGGCTATAGCAGACAGTAATAAAGAGATCAGAGATAATATAGAAACAGATTACAAAGTAGATGTGTATGAGAATTATGAAAAAATGTGTATTGAAAAAAAACCGGTTGTAATAGTAATTGCTACAAATGATGAATCTCATTTTGAGATACTGAAGAGAGTTACAGAATATAAACCCCTTCTGGTCTTTTGTGAAAAACCTATGACACTTGATTCTGAAGAGGCATATGAAATTTCAAGACTTTATAAAGAAAAGAATATTAAGCTTCAGATAAATTTCACCAGAAGGTTTCTTGAAGAGTTTTATGATATCGAAAATATTATCAAAGAAAAAGTTATCGGAGATATCGAATCCATTACATTTTATTATTCAAGAGGACTTATCCATAATGCATCACATTATCTTAATCTTGTAAACTGGTATTTTCCGGAGACTGAAAATGAAATACAAATAGTCTCCAGAAAAGAAGGATTATACAGCAATGATGATACTATCAGTTTTAATATGATATACAACAGCGGAATGGAAATCAGATTTATAGGTCTGAATCCTACTAAGTTATCGTTTGCCGAAGTTGATTTCATCGGGACAAAAGGCAGAGTGAAAATAAATTGCAGGAATGAAATAGAGAAATACAGGATATCTCAAAACAAAACTTTCAGCGGTTATTCTTCATATGAATTAACTGAATCTAAAGCAGTAAATTTTCAGAAAGCTTTGCCAAATGCAGTGGTAAACATTTACAATGCGCTGAGCGGGAATGAAGAGCTTAAGTCACCGGCAGAACAAACTTTAAAAGTTTTTGAATTAGTAAACAGAATCAGGGAGAAAATATAATGTCAGATCTAGCTTTACTCGGAGGGAATCCGGTCCGGACTAAAATATTTCCGCAGAGCAATACAATAGGCGAAGAGGAAAAGATCGCAGTGATGAAAGTTCTCGATTCGGGAAATCTTTCTCAGTATGTCGGGTCATGGAATAAAGATTTTAAAGGCGGACCTATGGTGCAGCAGTTTGAAAATGACTGGGCTGAAGCATTCGGTGTTAAATATTGTCATGCGGTAAATTCAAACACTTCGGGTTTGTATGCATGTATAGGAGCGTGTGATATTGGACCGGGAGATGAAGTTATAGTTTCTCCTTATACAATGACGGCAGGAGCAATTGCTCCGCTGATATACGGAGCTGTACCGGTGTTCGCAGACATAGATGAAGATATATTCTGCCTTGATCCGAAAAGCATTGAGGCAAACATTACACCGAGGACGAAGGCGATTTTGATAGTACATATTTGCGGTCATCCTACAGATATGGATGCAGTGATGGCAATAGCAAAGAAACATAATCTGAAAGTAATAGAGGATTGCGCTCAATCACCAATGTCAACTTACAAAGGAAAATATGTCGGAACAATTGGTGATGTTGGAATTTTCAGTCTGAATTATCACAAGCACATTCACACAGGTGAAGGCGGCATGATCGTGACTAATGATCCTGTGATTGCTGAAAAAGTTGAACTGATCAGAAATCACGGCGAGGCAGTTGTCGAAGGAAAAAAGACAAAAGATCTCTGGAATACATTTGGATTTAATTACAGAATGACTGAGATGGAAGCGGCTGTTGGCATTGAGCAGCTGAAAAAACTGCCGGAGTTGATCGATAAGAGAATTTCGAATGCAAATTATTTATCCAGGATACTAGGAGAATTGAACGGCATAATACCACCTGTAGTAAAAGACGGCTGCAAACATGTTTTTTATCAGCAGACATTTAAATTTAAAAAAGATATAATCGGTGTACACCGAAATACTTTTATAGATGCAATGAAAGCAGAATTGCCGACAATGGTGCTGAGAGAATCAACACCTATAATCGGTTGCGGATTTGCGCCTCCATTGTATCTTCAGCCGATCTATCAGCAGCGATTGCATAAATGTTCATTTAATTGTCCGAGATATGACGGAAGCGTTTCTTATGAAAAAGGACTTTGTCCTGTAACTGAAAGAATGTTTTATGAAGAAGTGTTTACACATGAATACATGCGTCCTAGTTTTTCGAAACGCGATCTGGAAGACGTAGTAAATGCTTATGAAAAAGTATATACAAACGTAAACGATCTGAAAGAATACGAAGCAAAGAAAGCAGCAGCATTAGTTTAGTTGGACTCTCTGAAAAAGAAAATTCTTATGGCATTTGACGATCCCGGAGGAGGGCTGGCTGTAAGTTCATTGATAGAGAAAATTGAAAAGGAAATAAATTCGGATATTGCAATTTATGCAGGTAAGCTCAGCAGGAGGTTTTTGAGTAATATCAGATCCGGAAATATCAGGATTGAAGAGATAGATTCAAAGATTGAAAAAGAATATGCTGAAGATATATTTGAAAAAGAAAATCCGGATTTACTGATTACGGGAACAGGCGGCGGAAATGCAGAACAGGAGCTAAGGAATGTTGCATATAGAAAGAGCATCAGGAGTGTTGTGATACTGGATTTCTGGAAAGACTATTCACGGCGATGGAAGTATTCTGATTATTCAATTGAAGATATGAATGAAAAAATATGTGTAATGGATGATCTTACTAAAGAAGAAATGGAAGCTGAAAATTTTAAGAGTGATAATCTGGCTGTAACAGGACATCCATATCTTGACAGAATTTTTAGTGAAAGAGAAAGGCATATTGATCATAGTAATCAAAGAAATTTTACAGAAAATATTCTTTTTCTCTCACAGCCTTTAGACATCATTGGGTTGAAAGAATATGATATTCATCCGCTTGAAAATTTTTTAATTGCCGTAAGTCGTATAGCAGAACACAGAAAGCAATTATTGAATGTAAAAATTAAACTTCATCCTTCCGAACAAACATCCGAAGAGATATCAATAATAATAAATAAATATAACCGGGAATTCATAACAGCTGAATTAGTAACTCAGAATATATCACTAAATGAGCTGATCAGTGATGCTGATATTGTCGCCGGCTATAATACTATAGCATTGTTTGAAGCAAGGGCAGCAGGTAAAAGAGCTGTCAGTATTCGTGTTGCAGATATTACCAATTCATTAAAAGAGGCAATGGAAAATGCAGGGATTGAGATTACAGATCCGGATTCTGAAAGTATATCTAAATGCATAAATGAACATAATGTTTGGGAAATTAATTATCAAAATTTTTCGGGAGGGATTGTGAATTGTGTAAATGTGATAAAGAAAGAATTAAGTCTTAACTAAGAACAAATGGCAGCCAAAATGAAAAACCCTTTCCTTAAAGGAGATAAAATTTATCTTTCATCGCTTACCCTGGAAGATATTTCGGATGAATATATCAGCTGGCTTAATGACAGTGAAGTCTGCAGTGAAAATTCACATGCCGTCTATCCAAACTCATATGAGGCGACATTAGCTTATGTGAAATCTGCGGGGAAGAGCAAGACGGAAATAGTTTTTGCCATTAAGTCGAAAAAAAATAATGACCACATCGGAAATATATCGGTTCAGAAGATAGATCCTGTAAACAGATCGGCCGAAATCGCAATTATAATTGGAAATAAAAAATACTGGAATAAAGGAATTGGGAGCGAAGCATATAGGTTAGTGATCGATTACGGATTCCGCACGCTCAATCTTAACAGACTTTCATCCGGACAGACGATCACTAATAAAGGAATGATCAGCGTGTGTGAAAAAAATGGAATGAAGAAGGAAGGATTATTAAGAGAAGTACTTTATAAGAATGGAAAATATCTCGATGCAGTTGTCTATTCAATTTTAGCAAAAGAGTTTTTTAAGAAAAAATAATTTCAGAAGTTATGAATAATAAGGATTACGGAAAGCCTCGGTTGGAAGGAATTCAGTATTGCATCAGATGCTGTATACCTGCAACTCAGGAGCTTGTAAAGTTTGATGAAATGGGAATCTGTCAGGCATGTCAGTCTTCCGAGCAAAAGATACATATTGACTGGGTAGAAAAAGGTAAAGAGTTAGAGAAGATACTTAATGAGGCAAAAGCAAATGCGGGAAATAATTATGACTGCATTATACCGATCAGCGGAGGAAAGGACAGTACTTTTCAGTTGCATGTGCTGACCAAGATCTATGGCATGAAGCCGCTTGCAGTTACATTCAGTCACAACTGGTACAGCGAGACCGGATGGTACAATCTTATGAATTCGCTTGAGAAGTTTAATGTGGATCATATTATGTTCACGCCTAACAGGAGTCTGGTCAACCGGATAGCTAAGCGGTCACTTGAGGCAATCGGTGACACTTGCTGGCATTGCCATGCAGGAGTCGGGGCTTTTCCGTTACAGGTGGCAGTGAGATTTAACATTCCGCTTCTTATTTATGGTGAGTCGATTGCTGAATCATCGGGAAGATCTTCATACAAGAATCCGCTGATGGAATTCAATGTGGATTATTTCATGAAAGTTTCAACAAAGAGAAATCCAAAGAGCATGGTATGTGATTATATAACAGAGCAGGACATGAAGCCGTTTTTCTTTCCATCTATTGAAGAACTGGAGGAAACGGGAGTAAGGCTGATGCATTTAGGAGATTATATTTTCTGGGATGATGAGAGGCAGATGGAGTTTGTAAGAGATCATTATGACTGGAAAGAAACAGAAGTTGAAGGCACATATAAAGGTTATAAGAGCGCTGAATGCATTATGCCGGGCATGCATGACTATACAAATTATCTGAAGCGCGGTTACGGGAGAGCAACATATCAGGCCAGTGTGGATGTAAGAAACGGATTGCTAACAAG
>JAGPCH010000074.1 GCA_018058125.1 Ignavibacteria bacterium
CACATCTCCTTTTTCGGAAATAGAAACCCGGAACTATATGAACTTCGTGAATTCACGCAATTTTAATTCCGTATTTAATTCTCATACATCAGGAAACATTCTTATAAAACCCTGGGACTGGATCGATCCGAAACCAACTCCGGATGATCATAAATTTAACCGGTATCTTTCGGATATGAGTGAAACAAGCGGTTACAGAACCGGAACGACTTCTCAAACTTTCGGCTATGATCTACGAGGCGGAGCTAATGACTGGGTATATAATGATTCCGCTCATGCAGGACATAATATAATCGGAATAACCCCTGAAACCGGTAACTCATTCTGGCCTGCTCAAAGTGATATAATTCCATTCGCACAGAATATGCTTTATTCAAATCAATACATGTCATTAATTGCAGGCGCATATATAGATCTTGATTCACAATCTTTTAACCAATCAACTTATTCTGCGGGAGAAAGCGGAAATCTTAAGATCGAAGTAAAAAACATTGGACTATTAACGTCTTCAGTTGTAAAAGTTAAACTGACACCTGTAAGTGAAGGTCTATCAATTCCTGTTCAGCAATTCAATACCGGAAACCTAGCATCATTTGCAAGTGACAGCGTTGCATTTGATTTTTCAATTGCGGGAAACATTAGTAACAATACAGCTCTTGCTGCATATCTTAATATTGTAATGGATACAACGGTTGTTTATAATGAAAAGGTATTTGTTTTAGTCGGCAGCGGCAATATTGTATTAAATGACAGCGCTGAAAACACTTTTGCAAACTGGACAACAAATCAGGGCTGGGGAGTTGTAACTAATCAATCAAATTCCCCGAAACATTCATTTACCGACAGTCCTTCGGGAAGCTATCAGAATAATGCAGATAACTCAATGACCATGGTAAATGCCTTCAGCGTGAATCCCGGTTCGGCTGTATACTTAAGCTTTTATCAAAAATATTTTCTTGAGTTAAATGAAGATTACGGGTCAATAGAAGTTTCCGGAGATAATGGAAACAACTGGCAGAAGGTTAAATCTTATACCGGTGGAAGCTCTTTATGGACCTACCATTCTCTTAATCTGTCTCCATTTGTAGAAAACGCTGCAGAATTAAAAGTAAGATTCAGGCTGACAAGCGACGCTAGTTTTAATTATGAGGGATGGTATGTAGATGATATAAAAATGACAGTTTACAATGCCGGGACAGTAGGAATAGCTTCTGATGAACATTTTCCGGGTACTTTCAGACTTGAACAAAATTATCCTAATCCATTTAATCCTTCTACTGTCATCAGTTACAATCTTCCAAAGAGCAGTAATGTATCTTTGAAAGTATTTGACATTCTTGGTAATGAAGTTGCTTCACTTGTTAATGGAAATCAGATACAAGGAAGTTATAGTGTGGATTTTAACGGAGCTAATATCGCCAGCGGAATTTATTTTTATAAACTTACAGCAGATGATTATGTTGATGTTAAAAGAATGATGCTAGTGAAGTAAAATTGGGAATTGGGATTTCGGATTTGGGATTTACTTCTTATTACCAAGTTCCCAGATAATTTAAACGTTGGATTTGCCTTAAAGTCTCAAAGACTCTAATATAAAAATCTTCAAAATTCTCTTCTTTGAGCCTTAGAGTCTTTGAGGCAGGTATAATTGAATCGTTTTCGGACATACTGCCAGCTTGAAAAGATTAAAAAAAATTCCAATCCGATATTCCAATTGCCAAATCCTGTCATACCGCCAAAAAATTCAAAACCTCTTTCTTACTATGGTGTTCATGAATCTCCATCACGCTGTTCCTCTCACGATTGAGCGCGAGCCAGTTTGAGATCACTTTTATTTCATCAAGTTCATAATTGCTGAATTTATGCCGAACATATTTACTCAGTGAAAAGAACAGGTATTCTGTTGTTTCTGAAAGCTCTTCATAAATGTCAGTCTGATTGTATTCGCTTTCGGGATCCAGATTATATGTCTTTACAAGTTTCCCGTTTTGAATAAAGAAAATCTCCTTACCGATTTCACTTACACATTTAATAATGATCTTCTTATCATTTATTGCTGATGTGATCACTTTCTGATAACTCATTACTTTCATAATGTCATTCAAACGGTCTCTTACAAAAGCAGCTCTTTCAAACTCCATTTTTTCAGAATGTTCGGTCATTTTTGATTCATACAGCTTATGTGCGGAATGATTTTCTTTTGAAGTAATAAAGTCATGAACTCTTCTGACTTCATTTGCATATTCAGCTTTACTTTGAGTAAGATCACACGGAGCATCACATTTTTTCATTTCATAATACATGCAGGTAGAATGTTCTCTGGACGGTTTAAGTTTTTTATAATCACATTTTCTGAGTTTGAATTCATCATCAATATCCTTTAAAAGCCTGTTTACAGTGAGTCCGCTCCGGAACGGACCGTAATAATTCGCGCCGTCATTTTCTATTTCATATACTTTTTCGATTCTGGGATATTCATTCTGAATATCAATTTTCAGATAAGGATGATAGCGGAATCGTTTTATAGCAGAGTTAAAACGGGGTTTATGCTGTTTTATTAATTTTGATTCGAGTATGAGAGCCGAAAGTTCAGAGTTAGTAATTTCATATTCAATGGCGGCTATGTTATTTATCAGTCTTCTGATCTTTACCGGTAACTCCGAATTATATCTGAAATAAGATGAGATCCTTTCCCTGAGATTTTTGGCTTTTCCGATATAAATAATTTCTCCGTCCTTTGCTTTCATGAAATACACGCCGGGTGATCTCGGAAAGTCTTTCAGCGTAAGTTTGAGTCTTTTGAGTAACGGTGATTTATTCTCATTATTATAGATCTTGGTATTCTGAAATCTGAGCACTTCATTAACATTTTCAAATTCATGCTCTTCAGTAAGGATCTCAAGAAAATTCATAAGTATCCTTGTAGTGGCAAGCGCATCATCATATGCTCTGTGCGCTTTTTTTATCTTTATGTCATAATGAGCAGCTACATTCGAAAGGGATTTGCTTTTTAAACGTCTGAGGAGTCTGCGGGCTAGCTTGCAGGTACATAATGATCTCATTTCAAATTTTAGTCCTGATCTTAAAAAAGACTGCTGAATGAATTTATAATCAAACCCGACATTATGTCCCGTAAAGACAATATTCTCTTCTTCCGGATCACCTATAAAGTTAATAATATCCTGCGCTATCTCAGAAAATGACTGCTTATTGAATACATCTTCATTGGTAATGCCCGTAAGATTTGTGATCTCTCTGGGAATGTGCTGTCCTGGGTTTACAAGGGTGGAATATTTGTCAAGGATCTCACCGTTTCGAACTTTTATGAAGGCAACTTCAGTTACACGATTATCATAGGCGGAAAGTCCGGTGGTTTCCACATCACAAACTATAAAAGTAGTTTCAAAGATATTTGTATCCTTGCTTGCGCTCATTAATATTATTGCGGTTTTTACTATAAATATTTATGGTAAATATAAAAATCTAAAAACTTTGATACCATACAATGTTTTATCTTTTTAAAAATTTAACGAGTTTTATAAACAGAGTTTAAAGATCTCTGAATCTTTCACTGAAAAGGATTCTGAAAAAAAATATTTAACTCATTACTCCTGTTTCTCTAAGGTAATTAAAAACATTAGTGCGGGCAATTATATCAAGGTATGGCTTTTAATTCAGTGTGGTTTTAGGTATTTTTGGAGAATATTTTTAAAAATAATAAGCAAAACTAAACAAAAATAATGCAAAAGAAGAAAAACTTTATTAAGATACTTTCATTTTTATCGATAATATTTTTAGTGGTGGTGGTAGCATGTTCATCTAAAAAGAAACAAGTCGTAGCTGAAGTAGGAGATGAAAAGATCTATCTCGATGATTACGAAAAGCAATATATGAAAACGGTTAATAATCTTGATTCTGCAAAAAATACAGATATGGAACAGAGAAAAGAATTTCTGGATCTGCTTGTAAAATTCAGACTTAAGGTAAAAGACGCAAGAGAAAGAGGATTACTTGAATCAGAAGACATTCAGAAAGACCTTAAGCAATATCAGGAGAATTTTCTTACTTCATTTTTAATTGATAAAGAAGTTGTAGAACCGGAAATTAAGGAACTTTATGAAAAGAAAGAATATGAAGTAAGAGCTTCACACATTCTGGTAAATTTACCTCAGCAGGGTTACTCGCCTGAAGATTCCATCAAAGCATATCAAAAAGCAACAGACGCCATCAACAAACTCAAAGACGGTGTAGCTTTTGAAGAAGTTGCAGCAGAGTTCTCTGACGATATGTCAGCAAAGCAAAACGGCGGTGATCTTTATTACTTCACAGCAGGGATGACAGTTCCGGAATTTGAAGATGCAATATTCAAGATGAATAAAGGTGATTATACAAAAGAACCGATCAGAACTCAGTTTGGTCTTCACATTGTAAAGCTGACAGATAAAAAGAAAAGAAGCGAAGGCATCAAGGCATCTCATATTTTAATACAGGATAAAAAAGACAGTATGGGTGTAGTGATCGATTCACTCGGAACTTATGAAACTGCAAAGCAGGTACTGGCAAGGATCAAAAACGGAGAGGACTTTTCCAAAGTTGCATTGGAAGTTTCAGAAGATCCGGGTTCCGCTCAGAAAGGCGGAGATCTTGGGTTTTTTGACAGGAGAAGAATGGTTCAGCCTTTTGACAGTGTTGCATTTTTGTTAAAGGAAGGAGAGATCTCCGATCTTGTTAGAACTCCATTTGGCTGGCACATTATTAAAGTAACAGAGATCAAACCTTATTCACCATTTGAAAAACAAAAAGATGCTCTTAAGAATGAATTTAAAAAAGGTCCTGTATTTAAAGCGGATTACACCAAGTTTTTAGAAAAATCGAAAAAGGAAATGGATTTCAAGATCAATGAAGAAGGTCTGTCTTTCCTTGTATCCAAATTTGATTCTACTAAACCATTATCAGGTTTGAATATGGACAGTTTGATTTCAGAAAGCGAAAGATCAAAAGTAGTAGCTACTTTCAAAGGCGGAGATATAAAAATTTCTGACGTGATAACTTATCTGAGTGTAAACAGGGAAAACAGCGGCAGTTTAGCAAATCCTGAAACCATTAAAAAAGTCATAAACGGCGCTGCAGATACTCCTGTTTTATATAAAATCGCATTGAAGGATAACATAGAAAATGATCCCGAATACATTGCTCAAATGACTGAATATGAGAACGGACTGCTTAGCTTTAAAGTCGATCAGGAAGAGTTATGGAGAAAGATCAAGATCACACAGGAAGATATGCAGAAATATTATGAAGCAAATTCCGGTAAATATTCCTTCACTGACAGCGGAAAAGTAAAGACAAGGGATTTTGAAGAAGTAAAATCAGAGATATCAAATACACTTCAGCAGGAGCAGTTTACGATTATGGAGAAAACTTATGTGGATAACCTCAGAGCAAAATATCCCGTAAAGGTCAACGAAGCAATTTTAATAGAAGCATTTAAAGAATAAAATTCAGTTTGAGAAATTTAAAAATATCACTGATATTTTTGCTGATACTTTTTTTCAAAACAGTATCAGGACAGATAGAAGGTGACAGAGTAATAGCAGTTATTGGTAATGAAATTATAACTGAATCTGATTTTCAATATCAGGTTCAGTTGTATGCACGTCAGAATCAAATCAGTGAAATCAATCCAATGCTTGTACAGCAGATATTTCAGTCAATGCTTACAAATAAAGTTATACTTGCAAAAGCCGAACAGGACAGTATAATTGTCACTGAAGATGAAGTCTTAAAAGAACTTGATTCCAGAGTGAAAGGTCTGATAGCTCAGGTCGGTTCTGTTGAAAGACTTGAAGAAGTTTACGGAATGAATCTTCCTAAAATAAAAAATCTTATAAAAGACGATCTTCAGAAAAACATCAAGATCGACAGGATGAGAAGGAAAAAATTTCAGGGCGGCATAAAAATTACCGAGCAGGAAGTCAAAGCTTTTTATGAGACTTACAAAGACAGTTTGCCGGATCAGAGCAATGAATATGAAGTTGCGCATATTATAATGGAAAGAAAAGTGAGCGAGCCTGAAAGAAATGCGGCAAAAAATATAGCTCTTGAGATACTAGACAGTATTAAGCAGGGTGCAGATTTTTCTGAACTTGCAATAAGAAATTCCGGCGATTCATTATCAGCAATACAGGGAGGTGATCTTGGTTTTGCAGGAAAAGGAACTTTTGTTAAGGAATTTGAAGAAGTCGTATTTAATCTCAAAGAAGGCGAGGTTTCTGATATTGTTGAAACTCAGTTTGGATATCATATAATTAAGCTCAATGAAAAATCAGGAGACAGGGTTAGAAGCCAGCATATTCTGATAAAGTTTCCAAAATTTGAATCCTCTGATTTTGAAACCATTACATTTCTTAAAGATCTGAAAAACAATATTGTTAGCGGTAAAATAACATTTGATTCGGCAGCGAAATTGTATTCAGAAGATCTGTCAAATAACGAGAAAGGCGGTTATATAGGGAAAATTCCGGAAGAGCAGTTTGACAGTCTGACAGTGGAAATTTTTAAAACGCTTTCACCGGGAGATATTACTGATCCGATAAGAGTTGGTAATGATGAAAAATATGGATACGAAATATACAAATTTATTGCCTTTATTCCGGAACATAAGCTGAATTACAAAGATGATTACGAAAAGATCAAAAAATTTGCGCTTTCATTTAAGGAAAATTCTGAAATGGAAAAATGGGTAGAGGAAATGCGTGAAACCGTTTATGTCGATATCAGAATGTAGATTAAACAAATTAAACTTCTTTATTTTATACCCCGGGTTTATTAATTTCCCCGTTCTGTAACCTTTTAAAATTTTCATTCATCAGTAAAAGGAAATGGATCTTACACTTAAAACAAATTTTGGATTTATACTTACGGCTGCTATTTTCA
>JAGPCH010000075.1 GCA_018058125.1 Ignavibacteria bacterium
TTGAAATAGTCGTATCGGAGAAATTTTTGAAAGATGTATTAAGCTCGTCGCGTGTTTCTTTTGATGATTTATTAAACTCTTCCCTGTTCCTGCTGATTTCTTCTTTTACCGAGCCTTCTATTCTGCTTACATTTTCATTCATGTAACTCAGAGTATTTTTTATTTCAGCATCGCTGCCCGAATCTCCTTTGGGAGATTTCATTATGCTTACAATCTGCAATATTATTACAATTGCTATCAGTATTATTATAACTATTTCCATTTCGTGATTTTATTACTTGTGAGGTGAAGCTACTACTACTAATTAAATTAAATTAGATTTGAGATTAAAGTCTAAACAAAAAAGCCTTGAAGAAATTCTCCAAGGCTCTCTTAAATCGTACAATTGGAAACCTTATTTCACTAAAATCATTTTTTTTGTATCTCTAAAAGAAGCGGATTCTATCGAATAATAATATACTCCGCTTGAAAAATTTTCCGCATTCCATTGCACTTCATACGTTCCGGGATTAATATAATTGTTCAATAATTCAATCATTAACTTTCCTGCAGTGTTATAAATTTTTAGTGTGACTTTTTCTGATTTCGGAACACTGAATTTAATTTTAGTTACCGGATTAAAAGGATTAGGAAAATTTTCAAAAAGCTTATATTCCTTAGGCAGTTCTGAGTTCAGCGTATTTACCCCTGTAATAGATGTAGAAAAATTATAAACAGAGGAGAATGCACCCGTCCCAACAAAGTTAGTTGCTTTTACTCTCCAGTAGTATACTGCACCAATAATAAGCCGCCCTGCAGGTATTATTCTCTGAGCAGTAGTAACCGAGCCTGAATCTGTAATCACTGAAAAATCCAAAGCTGATGAAATTTGAACATGATACCTTACAATATTAAGCTGAGATTGCCAGGTTAAAGTCGGAGTTAAAGACTGCCCGATTGCTCCGTTTGCGGGCTGATATAGAGCGGATGCAATAGGAAGCGCACCTGTTGTTGAGAAATAAAAAGGTGCAGAAAATGCGCTTGAGCCGGATGAGTTTGTTGCATTTACTCTCCAGTAATACGTATTAGCTGTCTGTAAAACGCCTGCAGGAATATAAAATTGTCCTGTAGGCTGATTTCCGGAATCAAGTAGAAGCGTATTAAAGTTTGGTGATAATGAAATCTGAAACCTGTGTATCGCGCCAGGTGAAGGATTCCAGTTGAACACAGGAAGAACACCCATATTTACGCTTCCGTTGGACGGTGTAGCTAAAGTTGGAACGTTGGGAATTTGCCCGAAGACTGCTTCCGAACACAATCCTAAAATCAATAATAATACAGTTAAAAGTTTTTTCATTTAGAGGTTTTTAACTTTTAAAATTACGGTTTATGATTTCGGGAACGGGATAGCGAAACCTAATTAATCTGGGATTAAAATTCAATAGGTTAATTAGTTTGCAGCATCAAAATAAAAAGCCCTGAAAGTACTCACCTTCAGGGCTCTTAAAAATCTAATGTATAAAGTCAGATTACTTAGTTGTTGAGTATCTTACTTTTGCAAGGCCGACCATTGAGAGAGTTTTTATATAAACCCAACCCATATCGAACTCGAACCATTTTCTTGAAAACTTCGGTGATGCAGGATTTGCATGGTGATTATTATGTAGCTCTTCGCCTGCAATTAAAATCCCGACCGGAATTATATTTGTTGAGTGGTCTTCAACATCGGTGTTTCTGTATCCGATAGCATGACCTAACCCATTAACAACGTGACCAATGAAAATCATCCATAAAACCTGACCGAGCCATACAGCAGGTCCCCAGATAAAGCCGAACAATAAAATATTTATACCCATCAAAAGGTAAATTCCCCATGAGCGGTATTTCATATAGACATTGTTTTCGAGCCAGTCATCCGGACATCCTTTACCGAATTTCTCAACCATTTCTTTATCGGCAACAGCTTTTCTATAGTGGAATACTCCACCGAAAAGCACTGACCAAAAACCTTTTTGTACAGGTGAATGCGGATCTTCAGGTTCATCAGGAAAAGCATGGTGTTTTCTATGACAAGCAACCCATTCTTTAGTGCTCATGCCCGTGGCAAGCCAAAGCCAGGTTCTCATTAAGAAACTAACCGGAGCGGCAAAAACAACTCCCTTATGTGTAATAGAACGGTGTAAATAAAGTGATGACGATATACTGGTAAAGTGCCCTGTTATCAGTATAAATGCCAGTGGAACCCAAAAAGATTCCGGAATGAAATAAAATATCATTAAGTATGTTTTTACTATCTGTTAAATTCAAAATCTCTAAACAGTAAAAACTATATTAGAAACCATAAATAAAAAAGATATGATGTTAAAATGTGTTAATTTAAGATACAAATTTTTTTCGGAGGGAAAAATGCACTAAAGAGTGCGAATAATACCTCTTACGCTCTAACATAGTAATAGTCGTAAACGTTCTTTATATAATCATTAAAGTATTTTTCACGGAAGAATGAAGTTCTGAATTCATCATACATTTCTTTTATTACTCCGTAAAACTCTTCTACTTTTCCATTAGTATATGAAACGAGCAGCAGCTCTTCTTTCTCATCATATAAAATGTCAGCTATAGATGCCGATAAAACGACATTGGAATTTTCCTGTAACATAATCTGGGGATTGATGTTGGTTATTGTTGATGAACTTTTGGGTATGGATAAAATTACACAGAATAATTCACTCTGTCAATTCATGGAATTGTAAAGCTATTGTTAACTTCTTCCCTTCCGGAATATTGCCCCGTTCCGGGGCTCAAACGCCTTTCCGGCATTACTGCTTTTTTCCAAAAGCTCCCTCTCATTACGAGATTTGTATCTGCCAAAGCAGATAAATGTCCGGTAGTGAAAAAAGTTATATTCAAATTAACAAAATAGTATTACCGCAATATTACTTTACAAGTATCATTTTCTTAACTTCTGAATATTTGTTACCGTTACCGGTTATAACATTTATTGAATAAAAATAAATCCCGCTTGATAGACCATTGGAGTTAAAAGAGTTTGTATAATATCCTGCTGCTTTATGTTCATTCAATATTACAGCAACTTCCTTCCCTGCTATATCAAATACTTTAAGAGTGATATTAGCATTTTCAGGCAATTCAAAATCTATTTTTGTTGATGGATTAAAAGGATTAGGATAATTCTGAGCTAACACAAATTTTTCAGGAATTCTTGCCTGCGATATTGCAAAAATGGGGGCTGAAGAAGTTTGTCCGTCCGGATTTGTGACAGTTATAAGTCTTGTAGAATTTTGTGCTGTACCTGTTGTATTTACGTTCAGATTTATTATTGTCGGGTTAACATATGTAACAGAGTTTACTACAACTCCTCCATCGATATTAATATTTAAACGACTTACAAATTCAGAACCCGGGTCAAAAAATCCTGAACCATTTTCAGAAACACCGCTAAGTGTAACCGAAACATTCGAACCAATCGGAACGCTAGGTGGATTTATTGATACAGGAGTTGCAGGCGGAGGAGCTTTTAGCTGTGCCACGTACACTCCGTAATTATTCTCGCCGTTGCACCATTGATGAACTCCCCAGAAAGTCATATCGTCGTTCGGATCAACTCTTATACAAGAATAATCGCCCCATCTTCTACTGCCGGCTATACCGGGATCGACCGGAGGGTTATATGAAAAGCTTGTATTATTTGTTATGGTTAATGGTGTCTGCATAATGCCAAAAGCATCAGAAGAAAGTCTGCCCACGCTTCCCATATTTATTCTTGTGTTAAGTCCTGCTATACAATAAACCATTGCGGAATGACCTTGTCCCGATGTAGCAACAGTTGGTAACCAATAATTATCTGCATTTTCTGAGTTATCAAATACTGTCCCCGATTGAGTTAAAGTCGGTGTTGTAGAGATATTGCCTACTTCATACCATCGGCTTCCATTTCTCGTTGGATTTGTTGTTGTGCCGGAACTGTTCACTCCAATATTATGCACAGACCAAATTGATCCATTCCTCATCTGAGCCATAAATAACTTATCGTCTAATGCATCTAATCTGCCGTTATCCCCACCCGTATTTCCTAAGTGCGGAACTTTAAGAGGCTTTGAAGTTGTAGGAACCGTAACCGGCATATTGGGAGAAAGTGAAGGCGTTCCTCCGGGATTGAAAATCTTTCTTATCATCAGTTTCCCTAACGATGCGTAATCAACTCCGATAAAATATCCTTCTGTTGCAGCCGGGTCAGGATTATCAACTCCTTGCGGTGTAAACGGTCCTGAGTTATTTGTTATCATTCCTCCAAGGTCTGTTATTACCATTGGTCCTGCTCCCTGAATAGATGACTTCTTAATAACCAGGGCATTAGAATTTACAAACTCGTCAGTAGTTAAATCATAAAGATTACCACCGATATAAAGTGCATTTGCATCAAGTCCTAAAGTTGGATAATCCAGAAATAAACCTGACATCTGATAATAAAAAAATCTGAATACAGTACTTGAAGTGATAATGCTATCCGGGCTAACTGCCATCAACACTCGATTAGCGAAAGGCTGCGGAACATCAATCATTATCAAGTACCATTTTTTTGTCAGTCTGTCATATCTTATTCTAGGATCAGTTGTATACGTGCCCGGAGAATTTGTCATTATACTTCCGAAGAAATTGTCCGTAGTGGTATTGATTGCCCCGTCAACAAGCCCTGTTGATTTGGAAAAAGATACTATTCTTCCGTTCACATGAATTATATATTGCGCCGGACCGACTTCACCCATTACATCGGGCGGATAATAGCCGGAAGGATTTGTTCCCGTTAGGCTTACTCCGTTAAAGTTAATGGCAAGTGTTTGCGGTGCATGTGAATCTGAAGACCTGTTATTTTGTGAATGTTTATTTTTATCAGGATATTGTGAAACTTCTTTTGACTCCGGATTCTGGGGAAGATTTTCTCTATCCGGCTCTTCTTCATTTTCTTCTTTGCTTGGAATTCTCAGTGATTTCAAAGGTCCGTATTTTTGTTCACGTACCATAATTTCAGATAGAGGGACTTCAAATGCCATACTTCCATTCGTGGAAATTCTTACATCTTTAAGATATTCTGTATTGGAATAAATAAGTGAATCAGATGCTATTGATAATCTATTTTTATGAGATTCATTATCAGGAACAAATATCTTATAGATAAGATAAGTTGACAGTGAAAAAAACGATATCGTCAGAAGTAATTTTAAGTATCTCATATATAGATTTTTAACAGGTCAAAAGAATGGATGGGGTTGTCATTCAGATGAACGATGATTGAGATTTGATAAATCCGGATTAAGATACTTAATTATTGAATTATTCTAAATGTAATAGAAGGGAAATAAACCGCAAAATAAAAAAGCAGTTCCGGTAATTTTCAGAACTGCTTTGAACCAAAACTATTAAGAAATTATTTTACCAGCATCATTTTCTTTACTGCGCTATATGTTTTCCCATTATCGGTTACTGCAGATATTGAGTAAAAATATATTCCGCTTGAAAGTCTGCTCGCATTAAATGAATTTGAATAATATCCTGCCGTTCTGTAATCATTCAAAATATTAGCAACTTCTTTACCTGATATATCAAAAACTTTAATCAATACTTTTGCATTTTGAGGTAAATCAAAATCTATCTTTGTCGATGGATTAAACGGATTAGGATAATTCTGCGCTAAAAGAAACTTCGATGGAATACCAACCTGAACTTCAGATGCTAAATCGTAGTATTTAAAGTTACCGTTGTAATCTATCTGTTTCAATCTGTAATTATATTTTCCTGATTCCAATTTAATATCAGAGTACTCATAATTTTTTTGCGTATTCGAATTTCCATTTCCCTGTACAAAACCGATTTTTTTCCAGCTGCTTTCAGAAGTTAATTTCCTTTCAACATCAAATCCGGAATTATTCTCCTCTGAAACTGTACTCCATTTTAAGCTGACATCATTTTTATTTACAGAAGATGTAAACGATGCAAGCTCAACCGGTAATACTGCAAAAATTGTTGCTGAGGAAGTTTGACCGTCAGGGTTTGTAACAGTTATTAATCTTGTAGAATTAAAAACTGCGCCTGTTGTATTTACATTAAGAGTAACTGTTGTAGGATTAACGTACGTTACAGAGTTTACCACAACGCCGCCATCAATTGCTACTGATAATCTGCTAGCAAAGCCTGAACCCGGATCAAAAAATCCTGAGCCGCTTGCTGATGTTCCTGTTAACGTTACAGCAACACTTGAGCCAATCGGAACAGATGAAGGACTAATGCTTGATGGAGTTGCAGGCGGAGGAGCTTTAAGCTGTGATACGTACACACCATAATTATTAGCTCCGCTGCACCATTGATTTATTCCCCAGAACGTCATATCATCATTCGGGTCAACTCTAATACATGAATAATCACCCCATCTTCTTCCGCCTGAACCACCCGGATCACCTGCCGGATTATAAGCAAAGCCGGTATTAGCGGATATAGTTAACGGAGTTTGCATTGTTCCACCTGCATCAGATGAAAGCCTTCCGACGCTTCCCATGTTAATTCTCGTACTTGCGCCGGCAATACAGTACACTAAAGCTGCGTGGTTTTGTCCTGATGCTGCTATAGTTGGTATCCAGTAACTATTTACACTTGCGCTGTTATCAAATACTGTTCCAGATTGTGTTAAAGTCGGTGTAGTTGTGAGATTACTTAATTGATACCATCTGCTTCCGTTTCTTGTTGCAGAAGTTGAAACTCCTGTACTATTTACCCCAACATTATGTGTTGTCCATAATGTACCATTTCTCATCTGAGCCATGAATAGCCTGTCGTCAAGAGCGTCAAGTCTTCCATTATTTCCTCCTGTATTTCCGGAGTGAGGAACCAATAATGGGGAAGTAGTTGTAGGAACTGTTACAGAAAGATTTG
>JAGPCH010000076.1 GCA_018058125.1 Ignavibacteria bacterium
CACTCCATACACTCCACACACTCCACACACTCCATACACTCCATACACTCAGAGATACTGCTCAAGCCCTTTTCTTCTAAGATAATCAACGACTTCTTTAACTTTTTGAGACTCTCCTTTTTTACAGATCAGCAATCCGTTATCTGTATCGATGATGATCAGATCTTTAACTCCTATGGTTGCCACTATCCTCTGATCATTTATTATCAGACAGTTTTCCGTATCGATCGCAACAGCTCTGCCCTGTATCACATTACCTTCGCTGTTCTTTTCTTTAATATTAAAAACCTCATCCCATGCGCCGACATCATTCCAGCCGAAATGACTTCTGATTATGTAGACATTCTCAGATTTTTCCATTACACCATAATCAATTGAGATACTTTTTAATTTGGAAAATTCATCTTCAAGAAATTTTGGAAAATCATTGGATAATATGGTTTCAGATAATCTTCCAAGCGATTCATGCAGCTCGGGTATATAGTTCTTTATTTCTTCCATCATTGTATCTGACCTGAAAATGAACATCCCGCTGTTCCATAAAAAATCTCCGCTCTCCAGAAATACTTTCGCCACTTCAAGATTAGGTTTCTCGGCAAAAGTTTTAACTTTGTATATGTTTTCAATTTTACTTTGCCCTTCTTTTTCAATCTCAACTTCGGTTACTTTATCAGCATCATACTGAATATAACCATATCCGGTCTCCGGCTGAGTTGGGTGAATTCCCAGCGTTACGATCCCGCCGTTTTCACTTACAAATTTTAATCCGCTCTTTATTACTCTGTGAAATTCTTCATTGTCGCTGATCAGATGATCTGCTGCAAGCACGAGTACATTTGCTTTCTGATTGAACTGGTTTATAAAAAGACATGCAAGTCCGATACAAGGCGCTGTATTTCTTCCTATCGGTTCACATATAATATTATCTTCCGGAATTCTCGGAAGCTGTTTCCTTACTTCATTTTTATAATTCACATTTGTTACAACAAATATCTTTGAATCATTGAACAATCCTTCAAGCCTTTTATATGCCTGTTGTATCAATGTATCGCTGTCATCAGCAATCTTCAGGAATTGTTTAGGGAGCTTTGTAGAACCTTTTGGCCAGAACCTTGTTCCGACTCCGCCGGCCATAATTACAGCATAATTATTCATTTGTTATTTTTTGAGTATTTAGTTTTTTTTCTTTTCCGTTTTTGCAAATATTTTAACCGGATCATTCAAATATGAAATAAAAATATCTATGTCCTCCGTATCTCTGCCCATCGTAAGAAGTTTCAGATTATGTATCATGTATCCGAATATTTCTTTGGTTTCTTCTGTCACGGGATTTATTCTGTAATTCTGAAGAAACTTAACGAATATATAACCCGCTTCCGAGAGCTGTACCATTTTCATCATTTTCAATTCTTTGGAAACTTTCACAATGTCTTTGAAATTATTAAGACTTCCGGAAAGACTCCTCAAAGCTTCATATATCTGATATTCACCCGTTATATCATCAAGTGATTTAAAATTATTTTCAGTATCCTTAATATATTTTTTTAATAAAGAGATCTTGTTTTTAGCTGTTTCATCCGGAAATCTTTTATCCAGATTTTTTTCAACCTCAAGTTTTTCCTGAAGTCGCTTCAGATAAGTCTCTCTCTTTTGCCTCTCTTCGATCAGGGTATTCCTTATATTCTCAATTGATTTCAGTATATCTTTATATCCGAAATAGTTATCACCGTTGATAAGACTTAATACAAGCGTCAGCCCTTTTTTAAATAGATTCAGAGTGCTTTCTGTAATATCATATTTAGCTTCTGATATTTTTTCAAATGAAAGAGTGATAGTCTGATAAATATTAGAAATCACCTCAAGTGACATTTTCCTGGACAGCTCCTCAAGATGTTTTGAAGTTTCAATTATGCTTAAAATTATCTTTGTTCGCTCTTCCTCATCTTTACTCTTTTCAGCAAGCAGCTTTATCATGTTTTCAAATTCTCTGTCGAGATATCTGTTCCGGTCTCTTACTTCACTTTCATATTCAATAAACAAAGTATTTGCCGGTTCCGGCTCAAGCTCCTCTATATCCTTTAAAAGTCTTTTTTCGGATAGCTCCTGACTATCTTCTTCGTCAACTGCATCTCCACTCTCATCAAACATATCGAGCTCTTCCTGTATTTCATTGCTTAATTGTATCTTATCCGAATTTTCAGGTTCAATATTTTCTTCTGAGATTCTTTTTTCTGTTTTACTTCCGTCAATTACCTTTTCCTGCTCTGCGTATAATTCCTCTTCCGAAATATATCCTGATGCATTTTCCTCTTCTTTTGATTCGGTTGATAGGGTTGCTTTGGATGTATCAGTTGAATCAATTAAATTAATTGAATCAATTGAATCAGATATATCTGAACTCATTACCCGCTCATCTGCAACATCCTCTGATGCATCATTTCCGGTATCAATGCATTTTTCCTCATCTGTTAATTTATCGGTTTCTTTATTTTCATTAGATTCAATTTTACTTTCATTAATATCTTCATCGGGCAGATCCAATTCGGGATTACTAAACTCCAGCTCATAAGGATCTTTACTTTCCATCCCGGGCAGTTCATATACTACACCTGTTTCATCTTCCTCGGTTTGGATCAGTTCAAGATAATTTTTTCTGAATTCCGTTTCCTCCTTTTCCGATCCTTCTGCTTTTTCTTCTTTTACTGATTCTTCTTTATCCTTTTCAACTTCGTCTGAAATTTCTTCTTCTTTGTTTAATTTTGCTTTGTCAGAATCTTTTTGCTGTTTTGAATTGTATCCGGAATCAATATCTACAGGTTCTGGCTTGAATACTATTTCATTAACGACCTTTCTTTCGGGATTTGAAAGATATGAAAGTATCTCGTTTTGAATGAACTCAGTATCATTTTCAAGATTAAATAAAAGATTTTCAAAATTAATGACATTATCTTCCAGTTTTTTCAGAATGAAGATCATGTATTTACTCAGATTCTTAAATTCTTTTATGTTATAAAGAATAAACAAAGAAGCATGAGGATTTTCAGAATTAATTATTTTTCCGAATATATTCTTTATCAGATCAGAATCTTCCGCGCTTATCTGATAACGGGTTAAATTCTTCTTCGTCCTGAAAAACAAGTAATTAAGATAATCTTTTTTTAATTTTGATTTCACCGTATGTTAATTTTCCGTATAAATTCTTTTAACTCTTTTTGTGATACCGCAAATTACCTCATAAGGAATTGTCTTCATTATGTCCGAAAGTTTATCTGCCGGATATTCATTACCAAATAAAATTACTTCATCATTCTCGTTTATTCCTGAATACAAACCTACATCCGCCATTATCCAGTCCATACATACCTTCCCTGAGACTGTTTTAAATTTTCCGTTTACCAGTATTTTAGCTTTGTTTGATAAATGTCTTGAATAGCCGTCTCCGTATCCTGCAGGTATTGAGATCACCTGCGTTTTGTTTTTTGTATAATATGTTCTGTCATATGATATGCTTTGATTTTTTTCAAGTGTCTTTATGAATTTTACTTTACTCTTAAATGACATGACAGGCTTTATGCCAATGTCTTTTACAACTTTTTGTCTGTCAGGATAATAGCCGTAAAGTGAAATCCCGGGTCTTACCATATTGAAATAAGGATCAAAAAAATTTAATATACCTCCCGTATTACATATGTGTTTCAATTCAAATTTTACGGTATTATGTTCTGTCTCCTGTATCAGTTTCTTAAATTCGCCTAGTTGCCTTAATGAATAACTGTTGCCCGGGATCTCACTTGTAGCAAAATGCGAATAAATTCCTTTAATTTTTAGATTTTTCAGCGAAATTATATTCTTAACAGCTTCAAAAGCTTCATCTATTTTAAAACCTGTCCTGTTAATTCCTGAATCTACCTGAATTTGTATATTTACCCTTACATTCATCTTCTCCGCAAGCTTATTTATCATAACCGCACTGTTAATATCTGCAATGGAAATTTCTATATTCCGCTTCAGTACTTTACGGGCGACTTTCTCATCATTGAGAATGCCCATGCACAGCACAGGTGTATTTTTTTTCGAATGCTTTGCAATATGATCAGCTAAAATTATTGATTCATAATAGTCGGCAGTTGCAAGAAAGTCAGTACCTGTATTGGATAAATAACTTCCGATTTCATTCATTCCGTGACCATAGCCGTCAGCTTTTACAACAGAGCAAATCTTTATTTTATCGCTTTTTTGCCTGTTTACAGTCTTTTTTATTGCTTCAAAATTATTTTTTAATGCACTTAAATTAATTTCAGCATATGTGTCCGGAATGAAATTTTCTTTCGTTCTGATCTTATTTATTTTCACACTCATTTTCAAAAGTAAAAAATCTGAATACCAAAAAATATTTAAATATTTATCTGATTTTTATATTTTTTTCCAAAGTTTTTAAAATCAAACTTGACTATATAAATCAGTTTAAGTAATATTATTAAGTTCAATTTACATATAAATTTTTGTTAGTAACTTGTTCATAATTTTTACTTTGCTCTTTTTATTTTTATTGTTTTATATAAACAAATCATTATTATTAACAATCAATGTTAATAACTATTAATTCACCCATTAAATAGTAGATTTATATAACACTTAACAAAAAAGATATTTGTTTAAAAAAAGGCTTTTTTGTTAATAATTTTAATAAAATTTTTAATCGGATTTAAAGTAAAATATTAACTAACTTTCATTTGTTAATAATTTTTTAAACCTCTTAGCGTGATAAACAATCTTTCTTCTTCTTTTAAAGGCAACAATGATAATTCGGATATAACCAAAAATAATGGGAATGAAAACGAAGGGAAATCCGAATCCCAGATAAATGCCGTTTCTGTGTGGAAAAAGTTTACAGAACTGCTCTCTGATAACCTAAAAACCAATGAAGTAAATACATGGTTTTCAGTTATAGTCCCAAAAAATCTCGAGGGAAGCGTACTTACCATAACCGTTCCAAGCGAAGACTATTACAGTCTTATAGAAACCCGTTATAATAAAGTAATATCTAAAATAATAGAAACACTGCTTGGTCCCGAAGGCAAACTTAATTATGAGATCAGTCAAATGGGACTCTTCAGTAATAATGACAGCACAGAACAAAACAATAAAGCGATCCGACATACCGAGGCAACTACATCTCTTATAAATATATCTCAGGAAAATAAATTCATAGACAATATTAAATTAACTGATTCTGATCCGCAGGAAGAGTTTAACTCAAATCTTAATCAGAAACACATATTTGATAATTTTATAAAAGGCGAAAGCAATGAGCTTGCCGTAGCAGCCGCATATGCCATAACAAATAATCCGGGTAAAATTTATAATCCGTTTTTTGTATATGGCGGCGTAGGGCTTGGTAAAACACACCTTGTTCAGGCAATAGGAAATGAGATTCAGAAAAAATATCCCGAGAAAAAAATATATTATACTACAGCTCCTGACTTTACTACTCAGTTCACAACCAACATTGCTCAGAGCAGAATTGATTTTTCATCAAACAGGAACGGCACCAAAAAGCTTGATTCATTTTATAAGTCTCTGGACGTTCTGATACTTGACGATATCCAGTATCTCAGCGGAAAAGAAAAGACTCAGGATTTTATGTATCAGATATTCAATACTCTCTATAATGAAAAGAAGCATATAATTTTTTCCAGTGATAAACCGATCAGTCAGATAAAAGGGATTGAGGAAAGACTTATTTCAAGATTTCAGTGGGGCATCACGGTCGATATGCAGCCGCCTAACTGGGAAATGCGTGTAGCCATTATTCAGAAAAAGTTTGAAGAAACAAATATAGATGCGCCGGAGGAAGTCATTCACTTTATAGCCACTAATGTAAAAGACAGCATAAGAACAATGGAAGGCTGTATTGTCGGAATCATTGCAGACAGTGTATTAAGATACGGTGGCGAGGTAAATCTAGAAATTGCCGAGAATGTAATAAGCAGAGTAATTGGTAATGTAAGAAAAGCAAAGAATATCTCTATTGAGAACATTATTTATACAGTTGCTGAATATTACAGCATTTCCGAAAATCAGATTCTTTCAAGAAAGAGAACCAAAGAGATAGCTTTCGCCAGACAGGTTGCAATGTTTCTTGCTAAAGAACTTACGTCACTGACCCTGGAAACTATTGGATTAAACTTCGGGGGAAAAGACCATGCAACAGTTTTATATTCATTTAATTCTGTTTCAGCGCTGATCAAAAAAGATAAAACTGTTTCGGATCAGATTATAGAAATAAAAGAGCTTCTTAAAAATCTCTGATAAAATTTCATTTATAATATTTAGATTTTAAAAGGTTTGCCGGATAAGCAAACCTTTTTCATTTTTATATAAAATACATATTGTCAGTAACACTCTAATATCTTATTAATAAGTAAATGTTACTGACAAAATTCCGTTAAATTAAAAGCACTCTTATCCTCAGTTGTTAATATTTTATAATTAAGTTATTTTTATTAACATGTTATCAGATGATTTTAATCAGTAATAATGATAATATCTGAGATACTGACAATATTAACACCACTACTAATGCTACTACTTTTTTATATAAAATAATAATATATAATAGGATGATAGAGAGGCTATACATAAAAAATTATCTGATAATAAAAGAAGCCGAGATAGAGCTTGACAGAGGGCTTAATATTCTCACAGGGGAGACAGGGGCAGGTAAGTCTATTATACTTGACGCACTGGCTCTTATCCTTGGCGAGAGAGCAGATTATTCAAAGATCAAGAAGGACGAAGACAGGCTCATAGTAGAAGGACATTTTAATTTTGCGGAAAATAAAACAGTACAGAAAATAATCAATGATATCTTTCCCGATGAAGAATCCGGGAATGATAATATTATACTCAGAAG
>JAGPCH010000077.1 GCA_018058125.1 Ignavibacteria bacterium
CTCATACTCATACTCATACTCATAACTCGTAACTGAATAACAAAACGCCGGCAATATTACTTACCGGCGTTTAATTGTTAAATCAAATCAAAGATCAAAAATCAAAGATCAAAAATCTATTTATTATATCTTTCCTCAAGCTTACTCAACTGTTCTGACAATTCAGTCGGAAGATGCCCTTCGAATTTTTTATAATATTCTTTCATCTCTGCAATCTCGCTCAATCCTTCTTCTTTTGTGATCTCAAAAAGGCTCTCAATATTACCGTTAAGATCAAGTCCTGAAAGATCAAGCGCACCGGCTTTCGGAACTCTGCCGAATGGTTTTTCATCATAACTGTCTTTTCCGTCAAGTCTTTCGAATACCCATTTCAAAACTCTGATATTGTCACCGTATCCGGGCCATATAAACTTGCCGTTCTCGTCTTTTCTGAACCAGTTTACATAGAATATTTTCGGTAGTTTTGATGCATCAGCTTTCTTACCCATTTCGATCCAGTGTTTAAAATAATCACCCATATTGTATCCGCAGAAGGGAAGCATTGCAAACGGATCATGTCTGACCTGTCCTAAACCGCCAACTGCTGCTGCAGTCATTTCAGATGAAACAGATGATCCTAAATATGTTCCGTGATTCCAGTCAATGGCTTCAGTAACTAACGGAACGATGGAAGCTCTTCTTCCTCCAAACAGGATTGCTGAGATAGGAACTCCTTTTGGATTTTCCCAGTCTTTGTCTATTACAGGACACTGTGAAGCCGGAGCTGTAAATCTTGAATTAGCATGAGATGAAGGAGTCTCAGAATCCGGAGTCCAGTCATTACCATGCCAGTCTGTGAGATGAGCAGGTTTTTCTTTTGTCATTCCTTCCCACCATACATCACCGTCATCTGTCAAAGCTACATTCGTAAATAATGAATTTTTTTCCATGGATTTCATTGCATTTCCGTTTGTGCTGTAAGAAGTACCCGGAGCAACACCAAAGAATCCGTATTCAGGGTTGATAGCATACAGTCTTCCGTCTTCACCGAATTTCATCCAGGCAATATCGTCACCGACGGTCTCGACTTTCCAACCCGGAATAGTAGGGGACAGCATTGCAAGATTTGTTTTTCCGCATGCGCTTGGGAATGCCGCAGCAATGTATTTCTTTACGCCTTCCGGTGAAGTAATTCCAACTATAAGCATATGCTCTGCCATCCATCCTTCTTCTCTTGCCATTGAAGAAGCTATTCTTAATGCAAAACATTTTTTTCCTAGTAAAGCATTTCCGCCGTATCCGCTTCCGTAAGACCAGATACTTCTTTCTTCCGGGAAATGAACAATATACTTTTCCTTATTACATGGCCACTTAACATCTGCTTCACCTTCTTTAAGCGGATGACCGACTGAATGCAGACAAGGAACAAATTCACTGTCACCCAGTACATCCAATACTTTTTCTCCGATTCTTGTCATTATTCTCATATTCATTACTACATAAGGTGAGTCTGTTATTTCAACTCCAATATGCGCAATATCCGATCCAAGAGGTCCCATGCTGTAAGGAATTACATACATGGTTCTTCCTTTCATGCAGCCGTCAAATATATCATTCAGAATCTTTTTCATTTCTACCGGATCCATCCAGTTATTTGTAGGTCCTGCATCTTCCTTTTTTGCAGAACAAATGTATGTTCTGTCTTCCACTCTTGCGACATCAGAAGGATCAGAAACTGTATAGTAACTGCCCGGTCTCTTTTCTTCGTTCAGTTTTTTTATTGTGCCTTTTTCTACTAGCATTTTCGCAATATTATCATACTCTTCCTGAGTACCTGTGCACCAGTGTACATTATCCGGTTTGCATAATTTTTCGCATTCGTCAACCCAGTCCTGTAATTTTTTACTTATTTTCATTTTTACTCCTTTGTTATTTATTTTATTGATTAAAAAAATATTTTTAAATTTATTTTATGCTTTCAGCATTATTGCTCATTAATATTGCAATTGATCTGGTAGCAGGTATGTTCATAAAAATGATCTTGATCATGCTCATTATCGGTACTGAAAGAATCATCCCAACAATTCCCCATACATATCCCCAGAAAAGCAGGGAAAAAAGCAACAGCAGGGGACTAAGATCCAGCTTTGCTCCGAAAATTTTTGGCTCAATTATATTCCCCTTTATATTCTGAATTAATATCAAAACACCCAGAATTATAACAGGCGTCACAATACTTTCAAACTGCAAAAGCATTACTATGGTAACCAGTATTGATGCAATTAGTGAGCCAACATTCGGAACAAAATCGGTTAAGAAAAACAAGAAAGCCCAGATAAAATAAAAATCCACACCGCAGATCCATAAAAATACTCCGATCAGTACTGCCTGTATTAAACTTAATAATGTTTTTCCTGAAATATAATCTTTTACTCCGGTAAAAATGTCATTAAGTGTATTATTGACTGTGTTTTGCTTCTCTTCATCAAAAGCCTTGCTTATCCTTAACTTAATGCTTTTTGTTTCAGAAAGTATGAAAATTATATAAAACAGAATAATTATATAATAGCCCATTAAAGAAGTCACACTCGAAAACACATTTGTTATAGTGGCAGTAAGTTTACCATCTGCCAGTAAACTTCTTATATTAAATTTATCACTGAAACTTTGAATTTCTGACTCTGAAATATTAAAAAAACGGACAGCATTTTCAAAAATGGAAATGGCTTTTAGTTCGTATTTTGGGAATTCCGCTGAAAATGTATTTACACTAGTAATAATAAAAACACTGGCAATATTTGAGATCAGGATAATTATCAGAATAATGATTATAACTGATAATGCTGCAGGGATTTTCTTATTCAGTAAATTATACAATGGCATAAAAACAAAAGAAATAATGATCGCAACGAATAAAGGAAGTAAAATAGACTGAAGCTCTATCAGGACAAACACCAGGAATCCCATAAGAAATATGGCGGCTACAGCATTTAAAAAACTATTAGGATTTTTTTCAGTCATTTATTCATTAATATGGTTTTCAATAATTATTTCTTCTCTATAGCTCATTAATATTCCGAGTGGCTTTGTCGCTTCAAAATTCATTATAATGATCTTTATAATACTCATGATCGGCACGGACAATATCATTCCGATTATTCCCCAGACATAACCACCCATAAACAAAGATAACAATAACAGTATGGGACTTAAGTTTAAATAATTTCCTAAAATCTTTGGCTCGAGTATATTACCAACTATATTCTGTAAGACAATTAAAATTATTGTTACAATGATCGGCGTAAAAAAATTATCAAACTGAAGAAACATGGTAATGCTGGGAAAAGCAATTGCTATCAATGCTCCGATACTCGGGATAAAATGCATCAGGAATATCAGGAATCCCCACAGGATATAAAAATCACATCCGAATAAAAACAAAACAGTTCCCGAAAGAACACCAAGAATAAGACTGAAAAATATTTTTCCTGATATGTATGTTCTTACATCTGCAAAAATAGTATTTAAAGTAATGCCTATTCTCGCTGCCTTATCTTCACTGAAAGCTAAACTAATTCTTCTTTTAATACTGGTAAATTCGGATAAAATAAATATGACATAAAATAAGATCAAAATGAAATCTCCGAATATTCCTGCAAATCCTGTTAGCAAACCGGTTATGAAGTTTGTTACTGATTCATGCTTCAGCAAATTTGATAATTTAAGTGAATCATAAAAACCCGCTGCATCTTCCGCGCTGAGATCCAGAGAAATTATTACAGAATTAATTATACTCAACAGCTTCTCTTCATACAAAGATAAATTATTTGCAAATGAATTTGCGCTCGTCACAATAAAGACACCTGCTATATTTGCGAATATTATAATTATCAGTAAAATAATAATGATCGCTAAAAACGAAGGGATCTTTTTTTTCAACATCAGACTGTAAAATGGCTGAAATGCAAATGCTATGAAAATAGCCAGAGTAAATGGTATCAATATAGAACTTAACTCTTTCAGAACATATATAGAAAATCCCGCCAGAAATAATCCTGCTACAATATTTAAGAATTTATTATTGTCGGCTGATATCAAACTTAGTATTCTCTGATGTTAAACTATTTATTGAGTTAAAATTTTTTGAGTGTTGATCTTATACTTTATCGGATCTATTAATCCGGCAAGACGGAAACCCCGGAGCCTTAAAGCGCAGCTGTCACATTCACCGCAAGCCAGTTCATTATTTCTGTAACATGACCAGGTAAGATGTATAGGGGCATCTATTTCTGTTGATTTCAAAACAATATCTTTTTTTGAAAGATCAATTATCGGAGTTTCAACTTTTATCTTAAGATCAGGTTTGGTTCCTTTTAAGATCATTTTATTAAATGCCTTAAAAAAATCCTTTCTGCAGTCAGGATAACCGCTGGAATCTTCTTCTACAGCACCTATGAAAATTTTCTTTGCCCTGATCACTTCAGCCCAGCTGACTGCAATTGAAAGAATGTTTGCATTTCTGAATGGCACATAACTGGAAGGTATTTCTTTTGTATTTAGATTGGCAGTGGTTACTTTAATTCTGCTGTCTGTTAATGATGAACCTCCAATATCTTTCAGATGACTTATATCCACTACCAGTTTGTTTTTGGTACCATAATATTCAGCAATATTATTAAAAGCTTTTAATTCTTTTTTTTGTGTTCGCTGACCGTAATTTACATGAAGTAAATATAATTCATGGCTTCTGTCTGCAATTGCCGTAGTAAGCGCACTGTCCATACCGCCGCTGACAAGAACTACTGCTTTTCCGTTTCTATTCATTTGATAAATTTACTCAAATGTATGTCAAGATAGAAGTCAAACAAACAATCAAAATTCGGAAGATATTTAATATATATTTTTTAAAATCCTGAAAAAACCGGAACGGGTTCACCAATTATTTTATATAATGCGGTATATTCAACTTTCAACTTTTAACTTTCAACTTTTAACTTTTAACTTTCAACTTTTAACTTTTAACTTTCAACTTTTAACTTTTAACTTTATGTTATCTTACTTTCAAAACCTCAAATGCATATCTCTCAAGACTGTCTCTGAATTTCGGATGAGCAATGTTTATAAGGCTTTTTACTCTTTCTCTTATTGATTTTCCAAACAGATCGGCGATTCCATATTCGGTAATAACAAAATGCACATCAGCCCTTGTTGTAGTTACTCCCGCACCCTGTTTTAGAAAAGGAGTTATCCTTGATAAAGTCCCGCCCTTAGCTGTTGATGTAAATGCCATGATAGGTTTGCCGTTAACACTTCTGGTGGCTCCTCTTATGAAATCCAGCTGTCCGCCGAATCCTGAATAATTTTTAACACCTATTGAATCAGCGCAAACCTGACCTGTCAGATCCACTTCCAGCGCGGAATTTATTGATACCATATTGTCATTTCTCGAAACTATAAACGGATCATTTACAAATTTTGTAGGACGGAATTCAAATATCGGATTATTGTTCATGTAATCAAAACACATCTTTGTTCCAAGCATAAATGATGATACAACTTTACCGGGCAAAAGGGTTTTTTTCTCACCGTTGATAACACCTGTTTCGATAAGGTGGATGAGATTATCGGAAAACATTTCCGTATGTATCCCAAGATCCTTTTTATCGGTAAGGAATTTCAGCACCGTATCAGGAATGATTCCAATTCCCATTTGTAATGTTGAACCATCGGCAATCAGACCGGAAATATGTTTTCCTATCTGTTCATAACATTCTGTTTCTTCCGGTGTAATATTTTTTGAATGAGAGAATTCCGGAATGGGCTCATCGATCTCCACTGCATAATCAATTCGGTTTATGTTAATAAAATTATCACCAAGAACTCTCGGCATATTAGGATTGATCTGTGCAATTATTATTTTAGCATTTTCTGAAGCTGTTTTAGCGCAGTCATTGCTCAATGCAAAAGAGCAAAACCCGTGTTCGTCGGGTGGTGATAAATGAAGCAGACAGACATCAATAGGAAGTTTCTTTTTTTCTATAAGTATCGGGATCTCAGAAAGAAAAACCGGAACGAAATCAGCTTTACCTTCATTGACCGCTTTTCGTACATCACCCCCTGTAAACAGCGAAACTACTCTGAAATGATCTATCATTTCTTCCCTGACATACGGGGCTCCGAGAAATGTCAGAAGCTGTATTAATTTTACATTATCAAGCTCGTTATATCTTTTGCACATGCTATCAATTAATGTTGCAGGGAAAGAGCAGTTACCATGTATAAATACATTATCACCTGATTTAATAACCTTTACAGCTTCATCACTTGTTACTGTTTTTGTTTTTACTATGCTTTTCATTTTGTATGAGTTAACATTTTTAAATCGTGTTTATACAAATTATTACAGTTGAATTTGATATTAAAGTTAAAATAAATACCATATTATTTGATTAAAATTTTATATCGGAATTCAATAGTGTAATGACTGTTTAAACTTCAAAATTTTTTTGATTTGTTCAGGATTTGCTTAAACGCAGAGGAAGAGAGAAGCAGAGATTTTAATTTTACGTTTTCTCTGCTGCTGTGCATCTCAACCCTTCCTTTAATAGAGATTATCTTAAAGCTTCAGGATTTGTTTAAAACGCAGAGGTGCAGAGAAGCAGAGTTTTTAATTTTACGATTTCTCTGCTGCTCTGCATCTCTGCGTTGTATTTTTATTAGTTTTGAATCAATCCGAAATTGGTTAGTACATATTGGGAGCGCGGTGAGGTTATTCAGGGAAAGGGAAAATTATCCTTGAATGTAAATTTTAATCAATTTTTTTAAAAATTATAAAAATCGTTTTGGACAGTTGTGGATTTTTAAGCAAACATTAAATTTTTATACATTTATAAATTTTTGTTTTAAATTTATATTGACCTCAAATAATTTCAC
>JAGPCH010000078.1 GCA_018058125.1 Ignavibacteria bacterium
ACGCCGCCTTTTCCTGATGCAATTGCAATTGTGTTTTTAATTCCAGGAAGAACGGAAGATTTTTTTTCGTTTAAATGTTCGGTAATACCCTGTACGAAATTGACATCAATACTTTTAATATCGGGCATTGATGTTTTAAATTCTTTTTTAATGTGTTCTTTTGTTTCGTTTAAGATATTTTCCGGTAATTCAGAAATGCCGAGAGTAAGCTTCAGATCATTGCCGTTCAGTGAAATGGAATTCACAAAACCAAGTTTTACGAAATCAACATTAAGCTCAGGTTCTTTTATCTTTGAAAGAACATCTTTAATTTTATCTTCAGTCATATATTATAATCATATTTTTTAATGAATTTCAAATTAGTAATTATATAAGTTTTGTGAAATGAAAATATAATTAAATATTTCTGTTGTGGCAAGCCTTGTGGTTACCCAGTGGTTGCCCAATGATTCCCTGATTTTACCAGATTGATATAATTTTTACGCCACTCTACAGTGCCGGGACAAGCCCAATCCCTGTAAATTTGTTTGTGAAATGTAAAATCAACATAGTTAATATTTAACAGGAAATTAATTCTCTTTATTTTTTCATTATTAACAAACATAAAATTGATTAAATTATGTAAAATTTTTTCTTACTTTGACTTTAAACAAAACAGCAAGGATCTCGCTCTTCATATTAATAGTTTTTGCCATATTCTGGCTTGGCGGGATCAATGTCAGATTCTTTATAGGAAACCAGCTTCTGAATTATGACGAATTCAATTTCAGGACAAGCATACCGCCCGATGAAGAAAACCAGATATTCAAAATGATCTCCGACGCTTCTTTTATGATAATGATCTCATATATATTTGTACTTGCAAGCGCTATTGTGTTTGTGAAGTCCGTGAAGATCAACCTTAGGGAAAACCCGTGGTTTCTGATGTGCTGCATATTGTTTTTTGCATTTGTACCGTTAGAGCTATATACTTCATTTATTGATATGAAATTTGCAATACTTTTTGATAAACGACCGGCAAATCACGATAAGTTACTTGAGCTCTTTGGTGAAAGGATAGGATTTTTAAGAGGTGTTCCGTGGATAGCCGTTATGAGTTACTATACTATAGTCTGGCTGGCTGTATTCAAACCAATGAAGAAGACAATGGCTCAGATTGAAGAGGAAGAGAAAATGATAGAAGATACGCACGGATATAAATATATATTTCATGAAGAGGATGATCTTGTTACGGAAGAATTCAATGAAACTGCCCGTTAACCATAATATAAATTAACACAATAAACTTTTTATCTATCCCTTTTGGCGAAGATCATTAAAAAAAAAGCAAAACCGGTTAATGACAGTAAGAAGGATACTCTCATTGATGAACTTATTGAAGCTCTGGATAAACTTGGCTATTCTGTCAGGATTGAAAAAGGAATTTTCAAAGGCGGTTTTTGTCTTCTTAGAGAACAGAAATTATTTCTTCTCAATAAAAATCTTGATCAGGATAAAAAGATCAGCATACTTGTAAAAAACATTGCCGGAATTGGCATTGAAGGAATTTTTCTAAAGCCTAACATTCGCGAACTTGTGGAGAAAGAAACCGGAGAAAATGCTGAGGACACATTATTATAAGCAATAAATATTGAATTAATAACCATGAGAGTAATCATACTTGGAACAGGAACATCACAGGGAGTGCCCGTCATAGGCTGTAATTGTGAAACCTGCCGGTCTTCAAATACTAAAGATAAAAGATTAAGAACTTCGGCTTATATCGACACAGACGGTTCTAAGATATTAATAGACACATCGATAGATTTCAGACAGCAGATGCTTATGAATAAAATTGATGACATTGATGCGGTCCTGTATACGCACCATCATGTCGATCATATTAACGGCATGGATGATCTCAGACAGATCACGCAGAAGCATAAAAAGACAATCGAACTCTACGGCAACAAAACTACGGTTGATGAAATGAAGATCTCATTCAGATATGTCTTCGAAAAAGATCTGATCAAACATCACGCTGTGCCGCTTGTTCATTTCAATAAAATTACTAATAAAGAATTTAAAATTGGTGATGTCAATATTATTCCCATAGAATGCATGCATGGAAACCTTAAGATCTTCGGATACAGGATAAATGATTTTGCATACATCACCGACTGCAGCGCGATATCGGATAAAGAAACAAAAAAACTCGAAGGACTGAAAATACTGGTACTGAACGCATTGCGTATCAGACCGCATCCGACTCATTTTAATCTTCAGCAGGCAATTGAAGTAGCAAAAAAGGTTAAGCCGAAGAAAACATTTTTTACTCATCTTACACATGATATTCTTCATAATAAAATTAATTCGACTTTGCCAAAAGGAATTGAACTTGGATATGACGGAATGGAATTTAAATTATAAATGAAGAATACTTTAATCAAAGCTGCGCTTGAATCAGGTAAAATACTGAAAGAAAATTTCGGAAGTAATTTTAAGATCTCAAGCAAAGACGTTGTATCAAATCTTGTTACTGAAATTGATAAGAAATCCGAGGAAAGAATTTTTGACATAATAAGACAGGATTTCCCCGGACATTATATTTTATCTGAAGAAGCCGGAGCTCTTGTGCAGGAGTCAGAGTATAAATGGATAATAGATCCGATAGACGGTACAGTAAATTATGCGCATGCAATTCCTTTGACCTGTGTATCAATTGCACTTGAAAAAAATGGAGTAGTGATCCTTGGAGCTGTTCATAATCCGATCTCGGGAGAATTTTTCTTTGCAGAAAAAGACAACGGCGCGAGTTTGAATGATGAAGAAATTTCTGTTTCAGATTGTACAGAATTTGGAAGATCACTTTTAGTTACGGGATTTCCATATGATTCGAGCAGTTATAAGCCCGACCCTGTCGAAATATTTAAAAAATTCATAATGCTTGACATGCCGATAAGGAGACTCGGCTCTGCAGCGCTTGATCTTTGCTGGACTGCCTGCGGAAGATTCGAAGCATTCTGGGAATATAATCTTAATGCCTGGGACGTAGCAGCAGGAGCATTGATACTGGAAGAAGCGGGCGGACTCATCACTGATCTTTCAGGAAAAGATTTTTCCGTTTACGGTAAAGAATTACTCGCTGTAAATAACAGCGTTATTCAGAAGGCAATGCTTGATGTTATCAATGAAATTTAATAAATAGTATTGTGAGCAGTTCAAAGAGATGGATAATCATAAGCGGAGTAATTGGATTTCTCGGAGTCGCGCTTGGAGCATTCGGAGCGCACAGTCTTAAGACAATGATCGATCCTGATAAACTCGAAGTGTATAAAACCGGAATTCAGTATCAGCTTATACATTCAGTAGTTATGCTTTCAATAGCTTTGTCTGAAAAAGAAATATATCTGAAAGCCGAAAAATTTTTCTTTGCAGGGATTGTATTGTTTTCATTTTCACTTTATGTCTATTCAGTTACATCCATACCGGCAATTGCAATGGTGACGCCTTTTGGAGGAGTTTCATTTCTGATAGGGTGGGCGGTTCTGATCTACAGTGCGGTTCGCAAGACGTGAGACGATAGAGGCGAAACGTGAGACATTGATTTAAGTGGGTAAATTATATTTTTATTTTTGAGAAATTGGATATAAATATTATTTTAAGATATATTTTAATTTAAAGTGAAATGGTTTAATTTATCACCGTATTAAATTAAAGGGAGGAAAATTATGTTGAATTTAAGTCATAAAAGATTAGAAGTCTGGAGTCTAAGTATTGAAGTAATAAAATTCATTTATAAAATTACTGAAGAATTCCCAAAAAGTGAGATTTACGGTATATCATCTCAAATGAGAAGGGCATCCGTTTCAGTAAGTTCAAATCTGGCAGAAGGTTGCTCAAGAAAATCATCTAAAGAAAAGAAAAGATTTTTTGAGATATCCAGGTCTTCTTTAGTAGAATTGGATACTCAAATTGAGATATCAAAACAGTTAAATTATCTTGACAAGAATTATCTTGATTATCTGGATGAATTATTTAATAAATTATTTGCAAAAATTACAAATTTAATTTTAAAAACAAAATAAAGTATCAATTGTCTCGCATATTGCGTCTAACGTCTCGCATAAAATGTCTGACATATTATTAATCAATAGAATAAAAATTAATTAAATATGACACACGTCTCACATCTAACGTCTAACGTTTCACATAAAACAGCCGTCTTCGGCGGTACCGGAATGCTCGGGAGCTCGATCACCCGCCGGTTAAAAAGCAAAGGTTATGAAAACATCCTGACTCCCTCACGCAAGGACGGATTCGATCTTCTGAAAAAGGAAGATGTCGAAAAATTCTTTAAAGAAGAAACTCCCGATAACGTATATATGGTCGCAGGACTTGTAGGCGGCATACTTGCCAATAATTCCCGACAAGCGGATTTTCTTTATCAGAATGCAATGATGATACTTAATGTCATCGAAGCGCTGAAGGATCTTTCTCCGAAAACAAAACTGCTTTATACAGGTTCGACCTGCATTTACCCAAAAGAAAATCCGCAGCCGATAAATGAAAACAGATTCATGCACGGACCTTTGGAAGAGACCAATAAAGGTTATGCAGTAGCAAAAGGCATGGGGATCATCGCCTGCCAGCTTTACAGACAGCAGTACGGGATCAATGCAATTGCAGCGATGCCGACAAATCTTTATGGTCCTAATGACAATTATGATCTGACCAACTCACATTTTATAGCTGCGGTTGTGCAGAAGTTTGTCAATGCTCAGCGAGACTGCACCCAACTCGAATTCTGGGGAACCGGCAAACCGAGACGTGAGGCACTTTACGTGGATGACTGTGCTGACGCCTGCATATTTCTCATGGAGAATTATGATAAACCCGAGATAGTAAATATCGGAACGGGTTTTGATAATTCTATAAAAGAGTATATTGAAATTGCACAGAAGGTTTTTGAATTTGACAAAGAAATAAAATGGGATACTTCAAAGCCGGACGGAATGTATGAGAAGAGAACGGATATTACTTATCTGAAAAGCATCATGCCTGATTATGCCCCGAGGAAATTTGAGGATGGGCTCAGGGATGTTTTGAAGATAGATTTTGGAATAGAAGTTTGAAGAGCAATTACAAATTACAAATAATTTTATAATAAAGTATAAACTTATTTATTTCTGCAAAGACTTTAACGGCAATAATTCATAATGAGGAAAAATTTTATGTTGCTGAATGTCCTGAAGTTGGGACCAGTCAGTAAGGGGCTGACAATTGAGAAGGCAATCACTAACCTCAATGAATCGACAGAATTGTCAGAAGATTATGGACTGGGAAGAGCAATGACAGAGGCTGAAAAAGAAGTTTACCTCAGTAAAAAAGAAGCACAAAAATTTTATAAAAAATTATAAAGAAAATTTTATTACAAAGAATATTAATGTCAGATAAAAAAAACAGCAACAAATCAGATGTAACTGAAAAGATAGTATCACTTTCGAAAAGGCGGGGCTTGATATTTCAGTCTTCCGAGATCTACGGCGGACTTAACGGATGTTATGATTACGGTCCATTAGGAGTTGAGCTTTTAAGAAATATTAAAGAAGCATGGTGGAAAGAGATGACATACAGAGAAGACGTCGAAGGTCTAGATGCATCGATACTTATGCACCCGAGAGTATGGGAAGCGTCCGGACACGTTGAGCATTTTTCCGATCCGATGGTTGACTGCAAAAGCTGTAAGTCAAGATACAGAGTGGATGTTTTGTTTGAGACACTTTCGGCTAAGAATAAGAAAGTTTTAATCGAAGAGATCCTGAAGACAGATTCATCACTTACTGATTCTGAAAACAGCATAAAAGAATTTTTTACAAATGATCCGAATCCTTATCTGAGCCTGCTTGTATGTCCGAACTGCGGCAACAAGGAGACATTCACAGAAGCAAGAAGTTTTAATCTGATGTTTAAGACTTTTATCGGACCTCTCGAAGATTCGTCTAATGCAGTATTTCTCAGACCGGAAACAGCTCAGGGTATTTATGTGAATTTCAATAATGTAAAAGAATCTTCACGTCAGAAATTACCCTTCGGAATTGCGCAGGTCGGGAAGGCATTCAGAAATGAAATTAACACAAAGAATTTTTTATTCAGGACAAGAGAGTTCGAGCAGATGGAGATGCAGTATTTCATTAATCCTGCTGATGATGAAAAGTGGTTTGAGTACTGGCGCGAGCAGAGATTCAACTGGTTTATAAAATACGGAATGAATCCTGATAAGCTTAAGCTTCACGTTCACGAAAAGCTTGCTCACTATGCAAAAGCTGCGGTCGATATAGAATTTGAATTCCCGTTTGGATGGGGAGAGATAGAAGGCATTCACAACAGGACAGATTTTGATCTGAAGAGACACACTGAATTTTCCGGAAAGAAGATAGAATATTTTGATGATCAGACAAAAGAGAGATTCACACCATTTGTGATCGAGACTTCAGCCGGGGCTTCAAGAAGTTTTTTTGCATTTCTTTGCAATGCTTATGATGAGGAAGAGATGGTTAAGGAAAATTCAGATGGTACGAGTTCTTCAGAAACGCGGGTTGTGCTTAGATTTCATCCCGCCCTTGCTCCGATAAAAGCGGCTGTGTTTCCGCTTGTTAACCGTGACGGCATGCAGGACATTGCTCAGAACATTTCAGCCGATCTCAGGAAAAGCTTTAAAGTATTTTATGATGACTCGGGAGCGGTAGGAAGACGTTACAGGAGACAGGATGAATGCGGCACTCCGTTTTGCATTACTGTAGATTCTGATACTCTGACTGATAATACAGTGACAGTGAGAGACAGAGATACTATGGTGCAGGAGAGGATCAGTATGGATAATATTGAGAGTTATATAAAAAACAAATTGTA
>JAGPCH010000079.1:0-3983 GCA_018058125.1 Ignavibacteria bacterium
GAGTTATTCATATTAATAATTATTTCTGACTTTATGTAAACTGATTTACAATTAATGCAGGCATTTATCTGACAAAATTAATACACGTGCATTCTAAAACATTCTTTTTCAACGGTCATCGTTTTTTCTTTTATCCTGTTTAAGCTTTTTCCGGAATTTTTTTGAGAATTCCTTCATAAAAACCATTGTTTCAGCTATCTGCTGAGGTGTCATAAATGTTTTCAGGTCTTCCACAAAAGCTTTCCTGCTTTCAAAAATATCATATTCCAGTTTCATTAATTTATCCAGCTTTGTACCAACGTCCAGAGCCGCCGGGTCTGCTTCAATCATTTTCATTATTTCTCGTTTTTCATTTTTAAATTCCCTGATCTCTTTATTGTTTTCTTTATATTTATCAAAGAATTTGTCTGCGGTGGTTTGGTCGATATTTGTTTCAGCAGTAAACTTTATCTTCATCAGACTGTCTATCTGACCTTTCATGCGGGGTTTGTCTTTGTCATATTGCCCGAATGAAACATTGACAAACAAGATTATACAGGCAAATAATGCAATTTTAAAAATATTCATTTGATTTTTTATTAATGTATATTTATTGTGTTAAGATTGTTTTAAGTAATCAACTATCTCCAGTTGCTCTTCAGGAGTTAATTCGAAAATATCCTCTTCGAGAAATTCATCATCCGTATCACCTGAAAGGAGCATAAAATCTTCCTGTTCGGATTCACTCAACTCCGAATTATCGTTCTGTTCAGAATTATCAGCCTTATCATTGCCGGAATCCGAATTATCGGAAAACGCAAGATCATCAAATGCAAAAGCTTTAACTGTTCCGGATCCGGAATCCATATCTCTTGGAATTACTGAATTTTCATTATTACTTATACCATTTGAAACTTCTGTTGTTTTATCATTGGGATGGTTTTTGCTAACTGAACCATTTTCAGGTTTTCCCAATATCATTTTTGAATCCGTTATATCCTGATTTTCTTTTGAAGGATTTTCATCTTTTGCAATGTTCTCTTCGGAAATTTTTTCATCGGGTGTATTTTTTTCTGATCCGTTATTGGACTCAGAACCAATTTTTTCAGCAGTTATATTTTCTATGCCATTATCCACAGCTGAATTCATGTAAACTGAAACTGTAACAATTATAAGTATCACAGCCAAAGCAGGCAAAGCAAACTTTAATTTGATTCCTAGTTTTTCAAAGAATGAAACCGGCTGAGCTTCTCTGCTTAACTTTTCGTTTATTCTGACTGACAGATTGTTGAAATAAGCTTCAGATGGAGTTTCCGAAAATTCCGGGTTAAACATGTCCAGTGTTTCCGATAAGGAAAAATATTCGGATTGGAAATCGGCATCTGTACTTATCCTGGTTTCAATGACTTTTCTCAGAACGGGGTCTGATAATTTATTGGAAATGTAATCGGGAAGACTATGGAGCAGTTCTTCATTATTATATTTAGTATTCATTTTGTTTAATTAATTCAATTTGTTTCGGTTAATTCAGATTTTTTATGACATTTTAAAAACTTTTCAAGTCTTTTTATAGCATGAAAATAGTTAGCCTTCATGCCTCCGACAGATTTATTAAGTATGTTTGAAATGTCTTCATAAGAAAGATTATCATAATATCTCATGTTAAATACAGCTCTTTGCTGAGCTGGTAAGGTTTCAATAGCTTCTTCAATGAGTCTTGTTCTGTCTTTGGAGATCATCAGTTCGTCGGCGATCTTGTCATCAGAACTAATAAAAGCGTTATCAATGTCTGACTTTCTTGATAAAATTTTTTTATTCCTGTTAAGATGATTTAATGAAAAATTTACCGCTATCTTGTATATGTAAGTAAAAAATTTAGAATCACCTCTGAAATCGCCTAAAGATCTGTATATTTTCAAAAAAACTTCCTGAGTAATATCGTCTGCATCATCGTGATCCAATACCATTTTTCTGATGATCATGTAAACTTTCTTCTGATATTTTCTGACAATGAAATTAAATGCGGTTTTATCGCCATTCAAGAAAGAACTGATCAGTTCTTCATCAGAACTGGCTATATTTAATTTTTTGTCAGACAAATTTACACTTTAAAGACAATTTCATTTACTAAAAGGTTTAAAAAAGTTTATAAGTTAATAAAGTTTTTAAATTTACAAAAGTTTATAAAGTTATATGATGAATAAGGTAAAACTACCTTTTTATACTTTAGATACTATACGATCCGACGCGACGGATTACAAACTGATCCTGTATGTTTTCCAGTCATGCAAATGAGTAGCTCCAAGTTTATCATAAAATTTTATTGCATTCTCATTCCAGTCAAGTACAATCCATTCAATTCTTCCGCATTCATTCTTTTTAGCAATTTTAATTAATTTCTCAAAGACTGACTTGCCGATTCCCTTACCGCGGTAATCTTCCGAAATGAAAATATCTTCGAGATATAATGATCTCCGTGCAAGGAAAGATGAGTATGTGAAATAATATATAACGTAACCGGCTATTTTATTTTCAAATTCAATGGCAAGTAAGCTAAATTTCGGATCATTGGAAAATGCATCTTTTAAAAGACGTTTTGCAGCTTTTTTATCAGGTGAAATTAGCTTTTCAAAAATGGCAAGTTCCTTTATCAGCTCCAAGATCTTTTTGGAATCTTTCTTTCTTGCATTTCTGATTTTAACATTATTTTTATCTGACATATATATTTAGGTTAATTAGTTTTTCGTTTAAATTAAAATTAATAATGTTTAAATTAATAAAAATCTAAAAATATGAACTCAAAGAAAAAGATTAATCATTCTTATTTACTTCAAATGTTTACAATTCTGATCTTTTCCTCAAATATAGTTTTATCTTCATCAATATATAGTATTAATTATTCCACTTTTTATAATTCTTCGGAACATTCCGGATATTTGGTTCCTTTGGATAAAACAGATATTGCAGATGATTATGAAAAAATGAAATGCAATAAGAAGATTAAATCTTTTGATGCATCTCTAAAGTCATTACCATTGAATGAATTAATTATAGAAGTTGGCAAATCATTTATAGGGACTCCGTACGTAGGCGGTACTCTTGATGAGAATCCGAATACCGAGGAAGTCGTGATAAGAATTACCGGATTGGATTGTGTGACTTTTGTAGAAAACGCTTTGACTTTTTCTATCATGATAAAAGAAGGAAAGAACACAATTGAAGATTACAGAGAAGTTCTTGAAAGAGTGCGGTACAGAGATGGTAAAAATACCGGATATCCCTCACGTCTTCATTACTTCAGCGACTGGATCTACGATAATCAACAAAAAGGTCTGGTTAAAGATATTACTAAGGAAATAGGAGGAATACCTTACAATAAGACCATTGATTTTATGACAACACATACTAATTCGTATAAGCAACTTGCAGATGATCCCGGCGCAGTTAATGCAATGATCGATGTAGAAAATAATATTAATAATAGAGAGATCTGTTATATTCCAAAAGAGGATATCTCATTAATATATGATAAACTTGAAAACGGTGATATTATAGGAATTACATCTACCATAGAAGGTCTTGATGTTGCGCATACAGGTTATGTTTATAAAGAGAACGGCACTGCATATTTGCTTAATGCTTCTTTGAAAGATAAACAGGTAGAGATCTCTCCGATGGATCTTCAGGATTATCTGATGGGAAACTCTAAACAGGGCGGGATCATAGTGGCGAGAGTTGCAGATATTAAGTAAAATTTTTGATTTTAGAGCTAAGATTTTAGATTTGTTATTTTTTAAAGATTTAAGTTTAGAATCCTCGGCGGAGGATTGCAAATGGGTATATACAGCATATAAATGATTATATTTAATTTTTAAAGATGTCTTATTTTTTTGTTTGTCTGGTTTTTTATCTGATCGGTTCATTTCCAACAGCTTATATACTGGTAAAACTAAAATATAAAAAAAGTATTACAGAATTGGGATCAGGAAATGTTGGTGCCCGTA
>JAGPCH010000079.1:4083-6884 GCA_018058125.1 Ignavibacteria bacterium
ATGTCTTATTTTTTTGTTTGTCTGGTTTTTTATCTGATCGGTTCATTTCCAACAGCTTATATACTGGTAAAACTAAAATATAAAAAAAGTATTACAGAATTGGGATCAGGAAATGTTGGTGCCCGTAATACTTTAGATGTTACAAATTCTAAATCAGACGGAGTTATAGTATTACTGATAGATTTCCTTAAAGGAGCTTTGCCTGTACTATTGTATCTGCATTATTCCTCTTTTAATCCGGAATTAATAATTATACCTGCTTTAATGTTGCTTGCCGGACATAATTTTTCAATCTGGCTTAAATTCAAGGGAGGAAGAGGTCTTGCAACTGCTTCGGGGATCATGGCTGTAATTAACTTTACACTAATTATTATCTGGCTGACTTTGTATTTTGTTTTAAACAAACTGATAAAAAATGTACATGTTTCTACGGTAATTGCATTAATATTACTTCCTTTGACTATTATAATTTTTCAACCGGTAATTTTAAAATTCAATAATCCGGTCTTTGCCAATATTGAAGACCAGTTCAGATTCTTATTTTCTTTTACATCAGCGATCAGCATAGTTATTCTTCTGAAGCATATAACCCCTGTTTTAGATTTATTAAAAAAAAATAAAATTTCTGAAAATTAACTATTAACTACTAACTATTAACTAATAAATTAATGAGCAAAAATCCAAACTTAGAAACAAATGAAGAACTAAATGAAATGGCTCGCCAGATCAGAAGAGACATTATCAACATGCTTGTAATTGCAAACACAGGACACTCAGGCGGACCGCTTGGAATGGCTGATATTTTCACCGCATTATATTTTAATAAATTAAAACTTGATAATGCAAATCCTGATATGGAAGACAGAGATTACTTCTTTCTTTCAATTGGTCATATTGCACCGGTATGGTATGCTACTCTGGCAAGGAGAGGTTACTTTCCTCTGGAAGAATTAAAAACACTTAGAAGGATCAACGGAAGGCTTCAGGGACATCCTGCACCTGTGACAACACACGGCGTGCCGGGAGTTGAGATAGCATCAGGTTCACTCGGACAGGGATTGTCAGTTGCAGTCGGAACAGCTTTAGGATTAAGAATGAATGGAAAAGATAATTATGTTTATTGTGTCAATGGTGACGGCGAATTACAGGAAGGTCAGATATGGGAAGCTGTAATGACAGCAGCGCATCATAAAGTAGATAATATTACAATGATCATTGACAGAAACAGATGTCAGATCGATAACAGAACTGAGAATGTAATGGGACTCGAACCATTAGCAGACAAATTCAAAGCATTCAACTGGAAAGTCTATGACATTGACGGTCATAATATGGAAGAGATCCTTTCCACTTTAGACGAAGCTAAAAATTTCAAAGGACAACCAACTGTCATTATTGCAAATACCTTTATGGGCAGGGGAGTTTCGTTCATGGAAGATGATTATAAATGGCACGGAATTCCGCCGAATATTGAACAGGCAAGTATTGCTTTGAAAGATCTGCCTCCGACAAAGTATGAGGACTTTTTTAATCTTGAGGAAATGGCTGAGCTTTAAGTCAATTTCAAATTACAAATTTCAAATTACAAATTTCAAATTACAAATTTCAAATTGCAAAATGGTTAAGTGTGTAAATTAATTTATTGTGTATATAAAAGATTAAATTATAAACCGTGAAATTAAACTCACGGTTTTTTTATTATTTAATCCTGATTGTTAAATCAGACAAAATCAAAAATCCAAAATCAAATATCAAAAATTATGTTAAAGGTATTATTTACAGGCTGCAAAGGCGGGATTGGACTTCAGGCAGCTGAGAAGTTATTGAAAGCAGGACACTTTGTCTATGTGACTGTCCATGAAGAAGAAAGCGTTCCTGAAGTTAAAATGAAACTTGTAGAATTCGCTGATAATTGTCACATTGAGAAACTGGACATAACTAAATCTGAGGACAGGGATAAGATCAAAGAATGGGATCTTGATGTACTTGTAAATAATGCAGCGATAGGAGATTCCGGACCGCTTGCGGAAATAGATGTTGAAAGAATCAGGAAATGTCTGGAAACAAATGTCATAGCGACTATAGAAGTAACTCAGATCGCATTGCAGAGAATGATAAAGAATAAAAAAGGAAGAATAGTTATAATGGGATCAATGGCAGGTCTTCTCCCTACACCATTTCTTGCTCCGTATGCAATGACAAAATTCACACTGGAAAGTGTTGCATTCTCTCTAAGGACAGAATTAAAACCATTTTCAATACCAGTTGTAATAGTAAATCCGGGCTCATATAATACAGGCTTTAATGAAAAAAATATTAACAGAAAATATGATTGGATGAAACCTGATGGATATTACAAAGATCACATGAGTGCAATAAAAAAAGCGGAGAAACAAATACTTGGAATCGAAGTTCGGAATACAAATGCTATATCAGATAAAGTTGTGAAAGCTGTCACTGCAAAACACCCGAAGAGAAGATACAAAGCGCCCTGGTGGCAGTGGATCTTTGTGCCGATCGGGAGAAGGCTTATGTAGGGATTTTATATTTTGAAAATTTTAGCTGAGGAAAATTTTTTAATTACGAATTACGAATTACGAATTAAGAATTACGAATTACAAATTACAAATTACAAATTACAAATTACAAATATCAGAATACTGATTACAAGTTACAGAATACAATATGCAATCTGGAGTTGTTTAAATACTCACTACTCAATACTCACTACTCAATACTCACTACTCAATACTAAATACTCACTACTCACTACTCACTACTCACTACTCACTACTCACTAC
>JAGPCH010000080.1 GCA_018058125.1 Ignavibacteria bacterium
TACGGGCAGAAATTTCTATTTTTATTTTACACCTCCTGTGAAGAAACTGGACTGGATAGTCTGGGACGTGGGTTTGAGTATGGGTGGACTGCCGGGCGGACCATCTGCTATTGAAACGCTTCCACTGACCTATGTAATTGATGATACTTCGAGACCTTTATTTTCAAAAGTTTTAAATACTCCTACACTCAGAACTGAATATCTGATGGCGCTTTGTAATCTGTTCAGCACTTATTATTCTACATCACAATTATATGCACATATTGACAGTACAGTAGCGTTAATCAGACCATTTGTTTATGAGGATTCAAGAAAAATGTTTTCCAATGCGCAGTTTGAAACCAATGTTACCAGTGATATAACTGTTTCAGGCAGAAGGATCCCCGGTATAAAATCTTTTTTGAATCTGAGAAAGAACAGTGTTCAGTCTCAGTTAAATACCTTAGGTATAGATTGTAATGTAGGAATTGTTTCAAATGATGTAAATAATTCAGATTCATATTTATTGAATCAGAATTATCCGAATCCGTTCAATCCTGTAACTGTGATCTCCTACAGTTTGCCCAAAGACGGTAATGTAAATATTAAAGTTTATGATAATCTCGGAAAAGAAGTAGCAGAGCTTGTAAATGAAAAACTAAGCTCCGGAGTTTACAATATTAACTTTAAAGGTGACAATCTTGCAAGCGGTATATATTATTACACTCTGATTGTAAATGGTGTAATGACGGACACAAAAAGCATGATCCTTTTAAAATAATTTTTCAATAAAAAATAATTTATTATTTAACTCAAATGAATAGTATCGCAAAAAAGCAGTCTGTCTTATTGATCTTAATTTTTTTAATAATCTCTTCATGTAATTTAAAAGCACAGCCATATCCCGGGTATACTCTTATTACTGCAAGTTCGACACGAACTAATTTAATGGATCTGAATAATAATGTGGTAAAATTCTGGACTCATACGCGAAGCGGCGGATATTCAGTATACTTACTTAGAAACGGGGATCTGATGAGACCGGCTACTGTTTCAAATACTACAATTAACGGCGGAGCTGCTGCAGGTGCTGTTCAGAAATACTCCTGGACAGGATCTTTGATATGGGAATATACTTACAATACAACTACTGTAAGAACTCATCATGACATTTGCCCATTGCCAAATGGAAATGTGTTATTAATCGCATGGGAAGTAAAGACATCTGCACAGGCTATTGCAGCAGGATTAAATCACAGCGCAACGATCTGGCCGGATCATATTATTGAAGTACAGCCATCAGGTGCAACAGGCGGAACAATAGTATGGAAGTGGCATGCATGGGATCATTTGATACAGGATTATGATCCGACTAAAGCGAATTACGGAGTAGTGGCGGATCATCCTGAATTACTGGATATCAATGTAGGAAGTGCAGGCTCAGGAGACTGGATGCATGTAAACGGGATCAGCTATAATGAAAGACTGGATCAGATAGTATTTTCTTCACATGAGCTGGATGAAGTTTATGTAATTGATCACAGTACAACTACAGAAGAAGCAGCAGGTCATACCGGTGGAAACAGCGGTAAAGGCGGAGATTTTTTATACAGATGGGGAAGACCTTCAAACTACAGAGCACCCGGTACGCAGGTATTTAATGTAGTTCATTCCGGCACATGGATTCCTGACAGTGTACCGGGAGGAGGAAATATAATGGCATTCAATAACAGAGAGGGAACAAATGCTTCTCATGTCATAGAGATCATCCCTCCGGTAGACAGTCTGGGAAATTATACACTCGCTCCGGGTACTGCTTATGCTCCGGCTTCACCTGTATGGACATATGCTGCAAGCGGATTTTATTCCAATCATCTTGGAGGTTGCCAGCGACTGGCTAATGGAAATACAATGTTATCTGAATCAACCAGCGGAAATTTGTTTGAAGTAAACAGCGCCGGTACAGTAGTATGGTCTTATTCACAAGCGGGTGAGGTTGTAAGAGTCCTAAGATACGGACTGGATTATCCGGGACTAGCGGGATTAGTAGGAGTTTCTGAAAATTCAAATTCTAATCCGGATAGTTATGAGTTAAATCAAAATTATCCAAACCCATTTAATCCTTCGACAAGCATTAGTTATTCACTGCCAAAGACATCCGATGTATCCCTCAAGATATATGATATGCTGGGTAATGAGGTTAGAAGTCTTCTGAATAATGAAAGTAAAAATGCAGGTTCTTACACCGCTACTTGGGATGGAAAAAATAATTCCGGTGCGAATGTTTCTTCAGGAATCTATTTTTATAAACTGACTGCAGATAATTTCAGCAAAACACTTAAGATGACCCTTTTAAAATAAAAAAAGAATTTGTATAAATATTAAAAAAAGCCGGCTGAGTTTCAGCCGGCTTTTTTATTTGTCAAAATAATTTGAAGCTCGCTATTACTTGATCAGTAAAAATTTCTTGCTGTCTTTAAAATAAGATCCGTTAAATCCCGTGAAATTGAGTTCATAAAAATACAAACCGGAGCTGAGTTCGGATCCGTTGAATACTGCTTTATAATTTCCCTGGTTGTACATCCCGTCAGCCAAAACACTAACTTCATTTCCCAGCATATTGAAAACCTTTAGATTTACATTTCCATTTTCAGGGATGGAAAATTTAATGGTAGTAGAGGGATTGAAAGGATTAGGATAATTTTGCTCCAATGAAAAATCACCCGGAATAAAATTATCTGATTTTATGATCAAAGGAATATCAATCTGATCAAGTCTGATCGGATTTACCGAACCGCCGTTTGGATTTATTGTATTCGTTCCGCTGGACCAGATACCGTCATCATCAACCTGAAAACTTGCAACTTGTGCATTATCAAACCTTAGCACATTAACTCGTCTTACACCGTTTGGAAGAACATTTGGCACGATAGTTCCGAATCTGCCGTCACGTCCCGATACACTGTCTTTATAAAAGGTAACAAGTGAAGGCATTGCAACTGTATCGATTCCGACACTCTCTATATAAACTACAGAAAGTGGTCTTTCTGTACCTGCAACATTATCATATAATGCTGAAATGTTTTTAGGAGTTGCTAATGTAACTCCGTAAATGCCTGTCCCTGAAGTTACCGTTGCAGAATCAGAATATCCGAGAACCAGTATTGAGTCATTTAACGCAAACCGATATTTAGTCGAACCATTGCCAACACTGTCTAGAGTAATGGTTGGATTCACATAATTTCCAGCTGTGAATCTTGCATTTCCGGTATTCACAAATCCAAACCAGCCTGTATAGCTTCCAGATGCATCCGTGGTCAGAGAATCATATCCGCCCGGCGTGGATAGACCTGTAGAAGTAGAGTATATGTAACCTGAACTATTGACAAACACGGGATTACCTGCACCGGAATTTGTACTGCCGAAATCTGTGTATCTGCAGGCATTTGAATAGTATCTGTATGTTGAATTTGACTCAAGACCGGAAACGGTAGCTCTGAATATATATGGAAGCCTTGTCGATCCTCCGGATCCAATATTCTGAGGAATTATAACACCAGTATAATTACTTTGGACAAGTTGTGATCTGCAATCAATGGTTACAAGAAAAACAAATATAAATATTATAAGAATTGCTTTCATTTTAATTGAATTAATTAATTTAAAAATAGTATTGAATTATGATTTAGTCTGTTAGTAAATTACTTAACAACTGTTAATTTTTTAACCTGAGAATTTCCATTTGATTCTAATCTGTAAAAATAAATTCCGCTCGAAATATTTGCTGAACTAAAAGTAACTTCATAAGTTCCGGCAGACTGCTGCTGATCTATTAAATTAGTAATTAGCTTACCTGTCAGATCATAAACGGAAAGTTTTACAAAACCATTCTTTACAAGTTCGTATTGAATTTTAGTAACCGGATTAAAAGGATTCGGATAATTCTGCTTTAGTGAGAATGAAGATGGGATTATGCTGCTTAACTGTCTGATTCCAATGACTTCGCTATAAACCCTTCTCCAGACAGCATTTGCCGAAGTTCCTGAAAAGAGGTATCCGTCAGATATCAGAAGCGCATTTACGCTTTGAGTACCCATTCCCTGATTTTTATTGATCCAGCTTTGTCCGCTGTTGGTAGAAAGATAAACACCGGAATCCAGTGTACCGGCAAAAAGGTTTGTACCTTCATAAGCCAGAGAGTTAACACTTTTGTCAGTCATTGAAGTCTGAGTCCAGGTGTTGCCACTGTTAGTTGAAATATAAACACCATTATACTCTGTTCCGGCTATAAAAGTATTTCCGGAAATGATAAGAGATTTTACCTGTTCATTATTCATTGAAGATTGAGTCCATGTTACTCCGTCATTTGTAGAGTAATAAATTCCGTTATATGTACCGGCATAGACCGTATTTCCGCTGATTGCCATTGACAGGCAAACTTCAAGGAATGCGTTTGAAGACCAGGTTGTTCCGTTGTCTGTTGATAAGTGAAATGAATAAGCTCCACCTGCATAAACGTGATTATTATTTATGGCAATTGATAAAATTATTTCACTGTTTAATGATGTTGTGCTCCAGTTTACACCGTTGTCAGAAGAAACATAAACTCCATTTTCAGTACCTGCATAAATTGAATTTCCGCTTACCGCAAGTGAGGGAATTGTTAAATCTAAAAAATCTGTCGGAAACCATATTAATCCGTTATCAGAAGACTGATAAATTCCATATTCAGCAGAACCTGCAAAAATATTTGAACCTGATTTCACAAATGAGTAAAAAGATACATTATGCAGCTCAGTATTATTCCAGACACTTCCGCCGTCAGTCGAGTGAAAGAATCCTCTTGAAGTACCGCCATAAAAATAACTCCCTGATATTGAAATGCTCTGCACGTTCAAAGTATTTAAACTATAAAGATCCCAGTTGATACCATTATTGGATGAACGGTAAATTCCTGTTTCTGTCCCGGCAAAAACATTTGCACCACTGACTGCTAAAGAATTTGTAATAACATTATTCATAAAAGACTGAGTCCAGCTTTGCCCGTTGTTGGTTGAATAATAAATCCCAAAACTATCTGTTCCTGCATAAACATTATTACCTTCTGATGCCAGAGCATAAACGGTTCTGTTATTTAATGAAGATTGATTCCATGTGCTGCCATTATCGGTAGAAACATAAACACCAGATGAAGCAAGTCCGGCATAAATATTATTTCCTGAAATACTTATCGAAAATATCTCCTGATTACCCAAAGAAGAAGGTGTCCAGGTAATGCCGTTGTCTGAGGAAATATAAATACCTGATTCTGTACCGGCATATATTTTCCCATTATTGTAAACAATAGCAGGGACAATACTGGAAGAAAGGGAAGTCTGAGTCCAGTCCAAACCGCTATTGGTTGAGACATATACTCCGAAAAAAGTAGTACCTGCATAAACATTGTTTCCGTTTGATGCTAATGAGATAACGGATATGTTTTTAAGAGATGACTGAGACCAGGATACTCCGTTGTTATCAGAAATATAAACACCATATAGATTTGTCCCGGCATAGACTTTACTGCCGCTGACAGTTATGCTTTTTACGTTACCTCCTGTAATACCGGTTGAAGTTTGTACCCATTGAGCTGAGGCAGAATTATAAGAAGTAATAATGAACAGCATTAAAAATAAACAAGTAAATTTATTTAACATTAGATTTTTCCTTTACAAAAATGAATAAACAGATTTGAGATATAGTTATTTAAAATAGTTAGCCAATTTACATTAATCAGTTAATTATGACAATTAATAAATTTTATAAAAATTTTGTAAATTGTTGTAAATAAATTTGCGAATGAAATTAAAAAATTCAGTTTTCAACTTACCTATTCTTACAAAAATATCCCGATTTTTAACTGTTAACTGAAAGCCTATTAAATTAACTTAATCAAATTAAAGACTGCGCTATGAAAAAATTATATTATTTATTCTCGCTTCTTCTTACCTTACTAATTTTAAGTAGTGAATCAACTGCGCAGCTTCAGGCATTCAAACTCGGAATAGTCAATCTTCAGTATCGTGACACATTAGGCGGAACGAATAACGTTCTGCATTTCGATATTGTACTTCAGCATATCAATGAAGAAGTATCAGGACCCTTTGAATATATTGGAGGGCAGTATTTTATGAATTTTAATTCAGAAATCTCAAATGGCGGTGTTCTCAACTACAGACGGATTGGTTCAGATCTGCCTGATAATTTTCGTCCGGTAAATCCTTCCATCACCGGAAACATTTTAAGAATGGCAAGTAATTTCCCAAGCACTCCCGGACCGATAATAACTACTTCCTATCCGGGAACATTAATATCGAGAATGAGACTTACCACTACGGCAAGTTCGTTTGCAAATGTCCCTCTTAACCTTAGCTGGCGAACCCCTTATAATCCTCAGCCGCATACACTAATATTCGCAGTAACTGGCGGTATATTCGGAGTGGATGTCACAAATAGTGGTTACTTTTATGTTGACAGCCTGAATAATATGAATATTGTAAATCTAATAACTCCCGCTTACAATTCAACTGAATACTTATCTGCTGTTAATTTTAAATGGAATAAGGTCAGAAATGCTTCTTCTTATACATTGCAGATCGCAATTGACTCATCTATGAATACTATTATTCATACAGAGCAGACAGGGCAGGATACTTCAGGATCTGTCTCGGAATTGCTGCTAAGCAACAGATATTACTGGCGGTTGAAAATTAACGATTCGTCAGGAGCTGATTACTATTCTTATATCAGCAGATTTTATACAAATCAGATTCTATTATCACCACCTGATCATTCCATTAATCAGCCGCAATCAGTAAATTTTGTTTGGAAGAAAGTAAGTGACAGCGTATCAA
>JAGPCH010000081.1 GCA_018058125.1 Ignavibacteria bacterium
AGATTCTCTTGATATCTTATATTTTTCAGCAAGATTCTCAGCAGTTTCACCCATAGAATACGGATGAAACAATTTAGCAAGTTTAGGGTTCGTAAATCTCCAGCCTATGGTTGTATCATACATTTCTGCATCCCTTCCAAACGGCGCTGAATTCTTTCCTACAACGAAAGGCGCTCTTGTCATAGATTCAGTACCACCGGCAAGATAGCAATCCCCTTCTCCGTTTCTGATACCTCTCACTCCATCAACAAATGCCTGCATACCTGAAGCGCATAACCTGTTAACTGTACTTCCTCCGGTAGAAACAGGAAGTCCGGCTAACAACAAACTCATTCGTGCAACATTCCTGTTCTCTTCACCGGCACCATTTGCATTTCCTAAAATAACATCTTCTATTTCTTCGTAAGAAATATTTTTTTCATCAAAATTTCTCCTGACAATTTCCCGTATTAGAATTGATGCCATATCATCCGGTCTTACATTTTTCAATGCGCCAGTATGTTTTCCAACTGCTGTTCTTATTCCATCTATAATATATACTTCTTTCATTTTTAATATTTTATTTTAATTTTTAATAACCCAGAATATTTCTTATTTACAATATCCCTTATAATTAATCATATAGTCATAAATTACTTTCCGGGCATCTTCTCTCATATCCATATTAAGATCATCATTTAAATATACTTTATTTACCTGCTGCCAGGCTTTACAAAAATCGGTGTCCATTGCTTTCTGAGCTTTCACCAATCTGTAAATTAAATTTACTGTATAACTTTTGCTGTTACTTTGCTGGGCCATTTTCAGATAGTTCAATGCATAATCCGGATCCGAATAGTTATCCATTGCATGAAGATATCCAAGGACAAAGGCTTCATCCGTGCTTGCCGCTATCATGTCATCGCTTATGACATATGAGTTATATATTATCATAGTGTATTCTCTAGCATTATTTTTCCCGTTAATGTCCCATCCGAGCGCATTAATGACTGCTGCTTTAATATCAATCGGGTTATTAACATTGTGAAGATAATTCGCAATTTCTCTGTTGATAGTTCCCATTTGTTCAGCCTGTAAAACAATATCGATATCAGTATATTTTTCATGGAACGGAGTTGATGTCAGAGGAGAATCCGCAAGCAGAGCATTCGGAATAAAAAGAAAAGCAAAGCAGAAATAAATTATTATTTCTTTCATAACATTTGATAAATTTATTTTCATTAAAGGATTATATTAGAAAGGATATTCTTCATCAGGTGAAGATTCAGGCGGTGCTTCATCCTGACTAATGTTATTCTGACTATCTCCGGCACTTTGAATCTTCCATGCAGAAAGACTTGTAAAATATGTTTTTTCTCCCTGCTTGTTTGTCCAGGGTTTTCCTCTCAGATCAAACTGCACGTCAATAAAATCCCCAATTTTGAATCCATCTATAGCATCACAGTTATTCTGAGTAAGTTCAAATTTTATAAACTGAGGGTATTTTTCATTCTCAGCATATTCAACTACAAATTCCCTTTTCTTAAAAGAATCAGTAATTTGTTTTGCTTCGTAAATCTCAATTAATTTACCTTTTATGTTCATTATATAATTTTGGTTTAATTTTGCTAAAATTAATCTTATCATAAGAAATTTACAATTCATTATAAGTATAAACTTTATTTTTTGTTTGAATCCTACATAAGCTTTGATTATAATTTTTATTTATTACCGGATTAGTATATTTTTGAACAGATCAGAATAATTTACATTTGAATCAAAAACTTTTAATAATTAAATTAGCTAAAAACTAAAGGAGTTTTTCTAATGATGAATGCAGCACATCTACATCTGGTATTAAATCACTTCCCTGTAATAGGTTCGGCAATTGCAATATTTGTTTTGATAATAGGCATATTAAAAAAAAGTGACGATATAAAAAAGACAGGGGCAATGATAATTTTGCTTACTTCTCTGATAACCATACCTGTTTATTTTTCGGGTGAAGATGCACAGGCAATGATAGAAGGAAATTTTGATGATGTCGATGAAGAGTTTATAGAGCCTCATGAAGATTTTGCCTTTTACAGTTTTATCGCGATGGATATTGCCGGACTACTTGCACTTGCTTCCCTTCTCAGATTCAGAAACCAAAATTCATTTCCGAATTCAGTAACATATACTCTTCTTATACTTTTGATAATTGTGAACGGAATGATGGCATACACTGCAAATCTGGGTGGAAAGATACATCATCCTGAAATTCGCGAGGATAAACTCCCCTGGGAATCTACAGCCAATTCCGGCAGAGATAATAATAATGATAATAAAAGCGGGAAGGAAAATGAGAAAGATGAAAATGAAAAAGAAGATGATTGAGGATACTTCTTTTGAAAATAAATCTGACATTATTTCCCAGAATAATTTTCAAATTTTAGCTAAAACTGATTGAATATCTTCAGGAAGTTCTGATTCGAAAAGCATTTCCTCTTTAGTTACAGGATGTATAAATCCAAGCAATCTTGCATGAAGCGCCTGTCTTGGCATTAATTCTAATAGATTCTTTATTTGCGCTTTAATATTTGAAGTCAGATTTACCGAATGCGGTTCTCGTCCTCCATAAGTTTCATCTCCGAAAACCGGATGACCTTTATGCGCCATATGAACTCTTATCTGATGAGTTCTTCCTGTTTGCAAATTAAGTTTGATCAATGACATAAATTCAAATTCTTTTAAGACTTCAAATTTAGTAATTGCAATTTTTCCGGTTTCATCATTATCCTTTAATACTGCCACTTTTTTTCTATCCCGCTTGTCCCTTCCAAGTCTGTTATTAATCTCACCTTTTTTAATTTTTAGTTTTCCCCAGATAAGAGCATTATATTCGCGTTGAATTGTATGTTTAAAAAACTGTTCAGAAAGTTTTCTGTGAGTAATTTCATCTTTAGCTACAACAATTAAACCTGATGTGTCTTTATCCAGCCGGTGAACAATTCCGGCTCTCTCGAAACCATTGAGACTGGAAAGAGAATCTTTTTTTTGTGTGGCATAATACATGATAGCATTAACGAGTGTACCGCTGTAATTTTTATAAGCAGGATGAACTACCATACCCGGCGGTTTATTAATTATCATTAAGTAATCATCTTCAAATACTATATTAAGAGGAATATTTTCAGCAACAACTTCCTGTTTATCAGGATACTCAAGTTCGATTTCAATTTCATCACCCGGTTTTACCAGGTAATTTGATTTAACAAGATCTCCATTGACGGAAACGTAACCAAGGTTAATAGCTTTCTGCACTTTGGTTCTGGAGGCATTTTCGATAAAATTGGCGATATACTTGTCAATTCTTTGTTTTGATAAAATCTGAGGGACTAATAATGTATAATTTTTTTCCATGCTAAAATAAGTGTGGCACATTTGAATTTTCACTTAATAAAAAGACTTTACAAATAAAATGTGCCACACTTCATTGTTTACTGTAATTTAACTAAAGTTTTTTTATTTTAAACGTATCTAAGATATAACTTTACTAAGCAACATTTAAGTTATTTATTTTTATGAACTATAAATATTCGAATTATGGAAATAAAATTATTAAAAAACATGCCTAATTTAAATAATAAGCGGAATATAATTTCACTTATTATTTTTTCTTTTGTATTAATTTCTTTCTCACAATTCATGTCAGGTTGTAGCGGATCAGATGAAGTTGAAATTACTCAAAGAGAAAAAGATTCAATCGCGACTTATGTCATCTTACAAAAATCATTTTCTTTATACAGCAGTGCATTAAAACATAATCAGAATTCCGAAACAGAAAAAGCCCGTGAATCATTTGAGAATTCTTTAAAGTATCTAAATGAGATTGATGACCAATTGATCAATCAGGGTGAAAATTATTTTTGGAAACAGGATTACAATGAACTTGCAAAGAGCATAGTTGAAGATTATCTGATCACACAACCTGAAGTCAGCCAGAATAGTCTGGTATTTGTTTTTGCTACAAGAGTTCCGGTAAGTTATGAAAAAGTAGAGGAAGTAATTAAAGAAACAGGAATTGAACCGCTTCCGGATGGCAGCGATGTCCCTCTTGTCATGAATTCCGCTGTTGAACAGTATATCGAATTTTTTTCAAATACAGAAAGAGGCAGAAGTTTTGTTGATAAATGTCTTTACCGTTCAGGTAAATTTTTCCCTTTAATGAGAAAGATTCTTAAGTTAAATAATGCTCCGGAAGAACTAATATATTTATCTGTTCAGGAATCCGGCTTAAATCCAACCATCGTTTCAAGAGCAGGTGCAGTTGGACTATGGCAATTCATGCCTGCCACAGGAAACTCTTACGGATTATACAATGATGGATATCGTGATGACAGAAGGGATTTTGAAAAATCTACTGATGCTGCAGCTCATTTGCTTAAAGATCTTTATAAATCATTTGATGACTGGTATCTTGCTTTCTGCGGATACAATGCAGGTCCGGGAAGAGTAAAAAGTGCAATTCGTAAAAGTGGCTCCCGGGATTTCTGGAGTCTGAGAGGTTATTTGCCGGGCGAAACAAAGAATTATGTTCCTTCCATTATTGCATTATCTTATGTTTTCAGAGATCCGGAAGCATATGGTTTTAAAGACATAGAATACGGAACACCTATTTCTTATGACAGGGTGAACATTGAATCCAGTATTACTTTACAGGAAGTAGCTTCACTTAGTGAAACCGACATTGAGACAATCAGAGATCTTAATCCTGAAATCCTTAACGATGAAATTCCATTATATGAAACTCCATATCAGTTGAGGATTCCTAATAACTCTTTTGAAATATTTAGCGCTAATTTTGAAAAATCAAACAGTGTTGATAAAAGCAGTGGATTTAAACCTCAGTATGCCGGGACAGAAGTAACCGGTTATACCAGCACTACCGGTTTAACATATTACAAAGTTCAGAATTATAATCCCGGAGATGTAAAAACCATTGGGAGCACTTCAGGTAGAAAATTAGTTTCTCATGAAATTGAAAGGAAACAACCGCTCGAAGCAATAGCGGTGTATTTTGATGTAAGACCAACCGATATCAGATTATGGAACAATCTGTCATATGGTTCATTACTGAAGAAAAAACAAAAACTTAATATTTATCTGTCTGAAAAAAGCTATAAGAAACTGTATGGGAAAAATAATCCCGGAGACAGCGAATTAAAAAATTCAGATCTTTCAGTTAATGATATTTCAGCAGTTAATATAAATGATTCAAAAAAAAATGATAGCGCTATTGAGATCATTGAAGTAGAAAAAACAGATAAGAGCAGTACTGTTAAAACACTGAATGAAAACGGAAAAGAAAAAAACATAAAGGAGAAGGAAATTGTGAAAACAGAGGTTTCAACCTCACCGCCAATTGATTACACTGATAAGAGCCGTGAGACTGAAACCTATGTCACATATGATTCGGAGACGAATTCCGATGATTCTTCTGAAAAAACTATTTCTGATCTTGTAAAATCTTCCAACAATACAAACGTAACTAAGACCGAAACATATACTGAAACAAAAACTGAAACAAATACTGAACCTGTAACAGATAATGAAACTCAAACAGAATATGAATATGTTGAGGTTGAAGTTGAGGAGACTCAGCCAACAATAGTAACAGAAGTTAAGAAAACCGGTTATGATAACAGTTCTAAAGTTTCAACTTATACAGTTTCAACCGGTGACAACCTTTCCTATATAGCGGGTAAATTTAATGTCAATGTCAGCGATCTGATAGAATGGAATGATCTTGAATCCGATAAAATATTGGTCGGACAAAAATTGAAAGTGAAAAGCATCGGAAATTCAACTTCAGTTCATGTTGTAAAATCGGGAGAAAACTTAACTTCAATTGCCGATAATTACGGTATGTCTTTATCACAGATTAAAGATTTAAATAACTTAAGCGAAGACAAGATCTTGATAGGACAGAAATTGAAAGTTAATGGAAGATCTACAAATACTTCCTCTTCTAACAGTAACTCATCAAGAAAGTCGTGTACTGTAAGTAAAGGTGAAACACTTGCTTCAATTGCAGACAAATATAATATCTCTGTTTCAGAACTTAAGAAGTGGAATAATTTAAGTTCGGATATGATAATGGTAGGTCAGGTTTTGAAATTGTATGATGACGGCAAGAGTAAAAAAGTACGCAGAAAGAAAAATTAAAAACAGGATTGAAAGAAAATATATTTAAGAGTATATTGCGTATCTAAAAAATCTGCTGGCATAGCTCAATTGGTAGAGCAGCTGATTTGTAATCAGCAGGTTGGGGGTTCAAGTCCCTCTGCCAGCTCAGATTAAAACCCTTGCAAACGCAATGTTTGTAAGGGTTTCTTGCATATAGACGCAAGTTTCTCGCCGGCATAAGAAAAGGACTGTTTAGTGGATTTACTAATGATCACTAAAGATTTTTCTAATGACTTTTAAGGAAAGACCTGTTTTATTTTTAAACAAAAGTCCCGGAAAAAAAAATCAGGTTCGCTAATACCATTAAACTTTAACGGGATATTGTGAATAGTTAAAATCTGTCATATAGCGATTTGAAATTTTAGTATATACAAAAACAACAAACCTTCCATCACAAATCAAATTAAACTTTTAAAAGATCTTGCTTCAATAGTTCAATGATTTAACTGCCTGTTTCATGTCTTCGCTTCTTACATGAGAATAACCAATTGTTGTCGTTATAGATTTATTTCCGGCAATTTCTTTGACAACATTTACGGTACATTTTTCATAATTTCCTTTGGTCATTATCAATATTTTTTATTGAGATAAAAACTTGCTTTTCCAATTCAGCCAATCTAATATGAATTGGTTCGCTGAAAAACAGAAATTACTTTCT
>JAGPCH010000082.1 GCA_018058125.1 Ignavibacteria bacterium
CCGTTTGCTATCCGAATCTTCCGGAAATATAATTCTGCGTTTTCTCTTTCTCAAGCTTTGTAAACATGTTTTTAGTAGAACTGTATTCAACAATCTCACAGGTAAGAAAGAATGCACATTTGTCACTGACTCTTGCCGCCTGCTGCATGTTATGTGTAACAATTACAATTGTAAGATTTTTCTTAAGGTCATACATAAGCTCTTCTATCTTCGCAGTAGAGATCGGATCAAGAGCGCTTGCAGGTTCATCCATAAGAAGCACATCCGGATCTACTGCCAAAGCCCTTGCAATACAGACTCTCTGCTGCTGACCACCCGAAAGTCCGATTGCGGAATCATTCATCCTGTCTTTCACTTCATCCCAGATCGCTGCTCTCTTGCAACTAGTTTCGACTATCTCATCAAGTTCATTTTTTTTCTTAACTCCGTTTATCCTTGGTCCATATGCTACATTCTCATATACGGATTTAGGAAAAGGATTTGATTTCTGAAAGATCATCCCTACTCTTTTTCTAAGCGCAACGACATCAACATTCTTATCATATATATTAATATCATCAATCAAAACTTCACCTTTGATTATTACATTATCAATTGTATCGTTAAGTCTGTTCAGAGTCCTTAAGAAAGTTGATTTACCGCACCCCGAGGGACCTATTAGCGCAGTCACCTTATTTTCATCTATCTCAATTGTAACATTTTTCAATGCCTGATTACTGCCGTAATACAGATTCAGATCTTTTGTATGTATTTTAGAATTTTTCAATTTTTATATATCATAATTTAATCAATAAATAAGAATTACAAATACATGAAACAATATCATATTATAAATTTATCAGACATCTACTATACCATCTTTCATTGTAATGATAGAATCACACTTCTTCGCAAATTCTTCATTATGCGTAACTATTATAAACGTTTGTTTATATTTATCCCTTAAATCGAAAATCAGATCTGTTACAGCATTTGCATTTTCAGTATCAAGATTCCCCGTTGGTTCATCAGCAAGAATAAGCTTCGGTGAATTTACAAGAGCCCGGGCGATTGCAACTCTCTGAGCTTCACCACCTGAGAGCTCGGATGGCTTATGTTCCATTCTGTCTTTAAGTCCAACTTCAATAAGCAATTCCTCTGCTCTTGATTTATTTGGTTCACCGGATATCATCGAAGCTATCATTACATTTTCTATTGCTGTGAATTCCGGTAGGAGATGATGAAACTGAAATATAAATCCGATCTTCTTATTTCTGAATTCTGAGATCTGCTTTTCTTTTAACTGAAACACATCCTGTCCTTCAAAAATTACCTTTCCGGAATCAGGCTTATCAAGCGTACCCAGTATATGTAACAATGTACTTTTTCCTGCGCCTGATTTACCAACTATTGATACAATATCTTCATTATAAATTTTAAGAGATACACCTTTCAATACTTCCAGAGAATTTGTCTTCGTAACCTGATATGATTTCTTCAGATCTGTAACCTCTATTAGTTTATCATGTATAGAATCTTTTTCTATCATTAAATTTTCCGTTATCTGTTTTTTTTTAATATTAATTTCCATCCACCATACCTAAAATCACAAATCAAAAATCCCAAATCAAAATCACTCCCACCTTATAGCATTCACCGGTTCAAGTCTGGCTGCTCTCCTTGAAGGATACAGCGAAGCAAGAAAACACAATACCATTGCTGCTATAGGTATGTAAACAAAATCCATGTACTGAAGCTCTACCGGCAAAGCCGAGATCTTATATACTCCCGAATCGAGTTTGTACAGATCAAGATATTTCTGAGCTAATGTGACTCCTAATCCTAAAATTGTTCCGGCAATTATACCGATCACTCCGACCGAGATCCCTTCAAAAAGGAAGATATTGGTTATCATCTTATCCGAAGCTCCAAGTGATTTTAAAACTCCTATGTCTCTTTTCTTTTCAATTACAGTCATGGTAAGCGATCCAAGAATGTTAAAAGAAGCAACCGCAATTATCAGGCTTAAAATTATAAAAGCTACCCATCTTTCCACTTTCAGTATTGAATAAAAATCTTCGTGGAGATCATACCAAGTCATAACTTTAAAATCATTTCCAAGGACAGCCTTGATCTTTTCTTTACCTGCTTCTGATTCCGAAATATTATTATACCTTATTTCTACTCCATTAACTTTTCCTTCAAGCTGAAAAAGATCCTGTGAATTTTCAAGAGATATGTAAGCGTAATTACCGTCATAATCTTTATTGTCAGAATCATAGACTCCGGAGATTATGAACTTTTTTGTTTTTGGTTCAACAAACTGTGTTAGTGAATTTTCAAGTCCGACCGGACTTAATAACGTTAATGTATCTCCAGGTCTTGCTTTCAGTTTTCCCAGTAACGAAAATCCCATTATAATGCCTCCATAATCACCGTTGTTCTTCAGATCAAATTCTCCAAATCTCATAAATTCCACTACTCCGGATACGTCACCAACTTCTTTCTCATCCACGCCCTTAATAAATACTACTTCATTGCTCGTTTCATTTGTAAGCATCCCTTTATTTAAAGTATAAGGCGCAGAAGACTTAATGCCAAGGTCTTTTATCTTTTCCTGAATGGAATTATAATCCGTAACCTTGTTTCCTTCCGTAGCTTCAATCCTTATATGCGGATCAAAACTTATCAGAATACTTGTTACACGACTGCTGAATCCGTTGAAAACCGATAGTACAATGATCAAAGCTGCAACACCAATGGTCACACCAATGATCGAGATCAAAGAAATAATGGTAATAAAATTAAATTTCTTCTTTGAAAACAAATACCGCTTCGCTATAAAAAACTCCAGTCCCAACTATGATTCTAAATGAATTTTATGAACCGCTCTCGCGGACTATGAATATCTTTTTATCTGATTATTAAAATTTCAACCTAACTAACCTACTCAACCTGCTCAACCTGCTCAACCTGCTCAACCTGCTCCACCTACTCCACACACTCTACGCACTCAACAAACTCTACAAACTCAACTCACTCAACTCACTCAACTCACTCAACTCACTCAACTCACTCAACTCACTCAACTCACTCTAGGCACTCTACTCACTCTACTCACTCTATACACTCTACACACTCTACACACTCTACACACTCACTATTCATCAAACACGATCACCGACTCCTGATATTGTCTTACTTTATTCTTATCGATCTTATCGATCAGCATTTGCTGAAGTTCTACTTTTTTAGCCTCTATGTTTTTGTCATTCATCAACTTTTTGATCTCATACTTAACATGCAGAACCCTGTTGTTAATTTTGTGCTTGGATATACCCGCCGGAAGTCTGTGATTATTGTTTGCGATTTTCACTATATGACTTTTTTGAAAAGTCGGAAATTCTAACAGCACACCTTTACGTCTTGTATATTTTTTAAGATCATGGAAATCAATATCGCACTCTGATCTGTCGAAAGAAAAATGCTTGAAGTAAAGTCTGGTAATTTTATCTATCTGTTCCAGTAGTTTATCAAGTTCTGCCGGAAGCTGTATGAGTATATTTTCATCCTTACTAATATCTGAAGCAAGTATATAATGAAAATGTTCATTTAATATTTCCTGACCGGCTTTATATCTTACCTTTGAATATTTCAGTCCGCTTGTATTACAAAATTTCTTTATAGTTTCAAGTTTGAAATCATAAACAAGATGATTCCATTTTTCAAGAACCAAGGATCTTTTTTTATAATCCAGCACTTGAGCCAGTATAAGTTTACAGCCAATGTCTTTGAGAGAGCCGTATCTGTTAGCACCGTCAAGCAATATAATATCTTTATTGTGTTTGCCTACTATTACAGGATTCATCAGATACTTTGATTTGGATAATCTGTTGTAAATATTTCTTAATCGGATATTTTCAGTAGCTTCGTGAAGTTTTATATCGGTAAGTTTTATGAGCTCCAGGTCAAAATACTTATCTGTGTAATTTATCAATACTGACTATGATTTTTAATGATTTTAATGAAAACTATGAATACAGTTAGTAGTTAATAGTTAGTGGTCAATAGTTAGTGGTTAATAGTTAGTGACTTTTCAAATCCGGTACTCTGAAAATTTTGGATTCCATATAACACTAAATGTTTAATTAAACTTAACAAATTTTACAAACTTAACTAACATTACAATGCGCCGCGGCGGTTTACAACTTTACAAACTCAATAAGCCCTTGCTTATCAAGTTTCACAGCTATAGTATCGCCCGGTAAAAATTCTGCATTTAGGATCTTCTCTGACAATACATTGGTAATATGTTTCTGAATAGTTCTCTTCAATGGTCTTGCTCCGTAAGCAATATCAAATCCTAATTTACCAAGCCAGTCTTTTACATCATCATCGATCGTCATTTTCATACCATTTCTATTGACTCTGTCCACAAGCAATTTCAATTGCAGATCAACTATTGCGCGTATCTCATTTGATGTTAATGGTTTGAAAAGAATGATCTCATCCACTCTATTTAAGAATTCCGGTCTGATCGTGGCTTTAAGAAGATCCATTAATTTAACCCTGAGTTCATTCATAACTTCATCCCTGTTAGTCGAATCTATTGTTTCAAGTTTTTCCTGTATCAGATGTGAGCCCAGATTAGAGGTCATAATGATAATGGTATTCTTGAAATTAACTGTTCGACCCTGTGAATCCGTAAGTCTTCCTTCATCAAGCACCTGTAGCAAAATGTTAAACACATCCGGATGAGCTTTTTCAATTTCATCAAGTAAGACAACACAGTATGGCTTTCTTCTTACAGCTTCCGTGAGTTGTCCGCCTTCTTCATAACCTACGTATCCCGGAGGAGCGCCAACGAGTCTTGATACAGAAAACTTTTCCATGTATTCGCTCATATCAATTCTTACAATTGCCTTTTCATCATCAAAAAGAAATTCAGCTAAAGCTCTTGCAAGCTCTGTTTTACCTACACCTGTTGTTCCCAGAAATATGAACGAACCAATAGGTCTGTTCTCGTCCTGAAGCCCGGCACGCGATCTTCTTATAGCATTCGAAACTGCCGTAACTGCATCCAGCTGTCCTATCACACGCTGCTGAAGATTCTCTTCCATGTGAACAAGTTTTTGTCTTTCACTTTCCAGCATACGCGTAACGGGTATTCCTGTCCATTTAGAAACAATCTCAGCTATATCTTCTGCATCCACTTCTTCCTTAAGCATTTTTTTGTCTTTCTGAAGCTTGACAAGTTCGGATGTTTTACTATCTATAGACTTCTCCACCTCGAGAAGTTTTCCATATCTGATCTCAGCAACCTTTGCAAGATTCCCTTCTCTTTCATATCTGTCTGCTTCAGTTTTCAGATTCTCTATTTCTCCTTTAGAAGACCTGATGGATTTTATAAGATCCTTTTCGAGATTCCAGTGAGAGGCAAGTGAATTTCTTTTTTCAGAAAGTTCGGCAAGCTCTTTCTCGATCTCTTCCAGACGTAATTTGGTCGGATTTACTTTATCTGTATTCTTTGCCATAAAACTGATTTTTAAAGGTCAAAATTAACAAATTTAGAAAGTATTTACTATGGAATAAATAGATCAAATTTACTATTAGTTAAAACAAAAAAGCCACCAATCCGGAAATTTGAATTGGTGGCTAAGTTATCTTATTTTGAGAATCCACAGATTAAAATTCTGAACAATACTGACAAGTTAATTTTAATGTTTATTACCTAAATTCAAAATTGAAACAACTATATTTTTTAACTTATAGCATTTGTTACTGTAATTAACCAGATTAAAGTCAGTATCAATAAAATCCCCCGATAGCACCTAATATTAATATTACAGTATTAACTGAATTGGATTTTTTTTCAAATGTTACAGAGTTGATATCTTTTATTTCTATCACTTTCTTTTCAATCGTGTAATCAATTTTATTGCTACCTGAATATACAATTACATTTTTTAGACTATCATACTTATTCGCTCTTCCCGGAGGTGAAGCAGAAGAAGTCCAGGAAGTCGTCTCACATCCTGAAGCTGATGCCAGATCACCGTATCTGCCCCAGTACATTCCGCTTGCAGGTGTTGATCTGACGGTTGAGTACTCGGTATATGAAGAATTATCAAAACAGATCTCGACTAACAAATTACCGCCTGTGTATTCAAACGGTTGAGTCAATATTATATTCTGCCATCCGCTGCCCGGGACAGTTTAGGAAGACGGACTGTAACAGGTAGTCAATCCTGAAGTAACAAATCCTGTCAATGAGGTCATTGAAGTATTTTGAAATTTGATACTGAAATTATTCATAGGTCCCTGATCAGCGCTTATTACTTCAAAACCTATCTGTATAATGTCAGAAGCAATTGTTCCGATCTCCGGCGCAAGATACAGATACTGTGTTTTTGCGTCCATGTAATATGTAGCAAACGGAAAGTTAGATGAGACAGAGCCTGTTCCTATTGTGGCTATGTAAATATTTGCAACCTGATACTGAAACATTTCAGCAGGTGCAACTGTGCCCGGAGGATTTACACCTGATCCTCCTGCAGGTAATGTTGAAACGAGAGTCCCGCCTTCATCCTGAACTGCAATATAATAATTTACAGATGTATTTATAGCTTGCCCGGCAATGGTAAACTTAAAAAGTATCAAGATTTGAATATGACGGATTTACATAATTTAATGATCCGTTATTTACTTTATAATACAGTCTCGGCTGATATGAGCCTGCTGCAATACTGTATGACGATCTTAATACAGCAACTGCAGTTTTCGGTCCTGTGTCAGATCCGGATACAAGAGGAGTATGAAGTATAGTGATCTTGTAATCTCCGGTTGATGTTACCAAAGCT
>JAGPCH010000083.1 GCA_018058125.1 Ignavibacteria bacterium
ATATTAGCTCTTATAATGTTAAGATAATGTCTGAAATTATCTTTTGTGTTATTAAATTCAGGAACAATATTCCCGGAATTTTTAGCAGAGCCGTTTAGACTTGGTTTATTCATTATTTGTTGAGAAAAGATATAGTAACTTTAACAGAATCAATACCTGAAAAGCGAAAAATCTGACAATCTAATTGTCTTTTTATAAGTGTTTGCAATAATTTATTATTGAAAATAAAAAACTAAATAATTTCCTTGAATTATTTAGTTTATATTAGGAAAATTCATAATTTTAGCCTTCAAAGATATAACCTTTAAATCATTTATTCAACGTATTTAATATTGCTTCAGATATACATTTGGTAGTTCTCAAAGTTAATATCTGCATCATAAAACCAGAAATGAAATGTATAAATATTTGGTTCAGCCAATTAGCATTTAATATCAGTTCAGACTTTAATTTAAGTTCATTTTTTTTTATGTTTGTTCAATTTTATATACATACAATTACTTAATTGAGATCATTTTTTATCAGGTTCAGTATTCTCATAATTCTAACTATTCCATCTTCTCTTTTATCACAAATTGACAGGGAGAAAGTTGGAAACAACGAAATAAATTCCCAGCAAGGCGGGTATTATAATTACGGAGACAAAGACAGAGTAAATATTGAAGTAAATATATGGGGTTATGTAAAATTCCCCGGAAAATATTTAATCCCCAAAGGCTCAACTGTAATGGATCTCATTTCATATAGCGGTGGTCCTATAACCGAATCGAAACTTGAAGATATCAGACTTTTCAGACCAAAAAACGACAGTTTAAAAACAAAAGATAAATTAATTAATATTGATTATAATGATCTTCTTTGGGATGCACCCCCTGAAGATCTGAGGAAATTTAAAAATAAGATAAATTTACCTTTGATGCCTGGTGATATTCTTATCTTTACAGGTGAGCCCAGATATTTTGGAAGAGATAATGTAAATTTTATATTAAGTATTTCGGCTGTATTGATTTCAATCGGAATATTAATTGTGTCGATCGCAAATTCAAATTAAACTTTTGGATTTTTATTATTTATCTTTCTATAAAATATTGTTTTATACAATTTGAATGATGAAAATTGAGGATGATCAACATACATTAAATCAATCGGATAATAAGATAATCAATAGAAATTGGTATGTACTCCAGACCAGACCCAGAAAGGAAATTCTTGTCGTTTCTCAGGTGGAGTTAAAGAATATAGAAGTGTTTTGTCCTTTTATCGAAAAGATACAAATTTGGTCAGACAGGAAGAAAAAAGTTAAGGTTCCATTGTTTTCAGGTTATGTATTTGTAAAAGCTACTGTAGAGGAAAGAAAACGTGCAATTACGGATACAATAGGTGCTTTGAAATATATTTTTTTTCAGAAGAGACCAGCAATTGTAAAGAATGAGGAAATTGAATTAATAAAAAAGGCTTTGGAAGAGCCGGATAGAATTAGTATAGTAGATAAAAAAATAAAAAAAGGTGATCTGATCAAGGTTACTTATGGTCACTTTAAAGGAATGAAGGGTATTGTCAACGAGTTCAGAGGGAAATACAAACTTACTGTAAATTTGGAAGAGCTTTCATATTCTGTGAGTATAATTCTTAACTCTAATGAAATTGAGCAGATTGTCGATTGACCATATATCTAGTTTTAATGGGATTTCTAGTTTTAAAGAGTTTATTAAATTTTGTAGCAATTAAAAATAATTAAAATCCAAAGGCTTAAAATGTTTTATATGTGAGTCTATTAGCGGAGCTTTTAAAAAAATCTAACAAAACATAAATTTTATCAATTAATGAAATTTTTAATAACAGGCGGTGCGGGTTTTATTGGTTCAAATATAGCTTCTGAGCTGTTGAAAAAAGGTTATTCAGTAAGAATTCTTGATAACTTCTCATCCGGTAAAAGAGAAAATCTAAAGGGGATGGAAAAAGATATTGAATTGGTGGAAGGTGACATCAGAAGTTACCATATTGTTCAGGATTCACTGAAAGACATAGATATTGTCCTTCATCAGGCAGCTTTACCTTCGGTACCAAGATCAATAAAAGATCCTATTACAACGAATGATGTGAACATAAATGGTACTCTGAATATACTGGAAGCAGCTGTCGATATGAAAGTTAAAAGAGTAGTTTATGCATCATCATCTTCTGTTTATGGCGATAACCCTGTATTGCCGAAAGTTGAAACAATGATCCCCAATCCTTTGTCTCCCTATGCTGTATCCAAGCTCACGGGTGAAAAATACTGCAATGTATTCTCGCGAATTTACGGACTGGAAACAGTTTGTCTCAGATACTTTAATGTCTTTGGACCAAGGCAGGATCCTACTTCACAATATTCGGCTGTGATTCCAAAATTCATTAAATCGATCAGTCAGGATATTCAGCCGGTAATTTATGGTGACGGAGAACAGTCAAGAGATTTTACTTACATTTCCAATGTCATTCAGGCAAATATTCTTGCTGCTACATCTGATTGCGAATCAGGTATTACATTAAACTGTGCTGTCAGCGGACAGATCACTTTGAATGATCTTGTTAAAGAAATGAATAAATTGATGAACAAGGATGTTAAACCAATATATGAAGGTACAAGAGCAGGTGATATCAAACATTCTTTTGCAGATATAAGTCTTGCTGAAAAGTCGATAGGATATAAACCTGTTGTATCTTTTCAGGAAGGTTTGAAGAAGACAATAGAAAGTTATCTTATATAAACTAAGGTAAATCCGATGTTGAAATATACTATTTTATGACTAAGATATTATCAATAAATTTCATATATTTTAAATTAATTTTTTAAAACAATTAACAAATAAATCAGAAAAATAATTTGATCTTAAAACGTTCGTATTTCTTAATAATAGTTTTATTTATAGTTTCCTTTCAAAACGGATTTTCTCAATTAGCAGACAGCATTTACACAAGAATCGGACCCGAAGAATTGCAACAATTTAAAGGGGGACATTATTATAATTTTTCCGATAAGAATAAAGTGAATATTGAAATAATTTTACTGGGAAATCTTGCAGGGAAATATCTGATACCTGAAGGTACCAAGTTGTTCGATTTTCTGATTATGTCTGGAGCAAGCAGCTCAGCAATGCTTGAAGAAGTTAAGATAGTAAGATTTAAAAGTGATTCCCCAAAACTTCAGGCATCTGAAGTTCTGGAATTTAATCTTGACGGTCTTTACGGTGACAAGCAGGATATATTGAGACCATTAAGTAATCCCAATTTAAAACCGGGTGATATGGTGATTGTGCCCGAAGTTGATGATAGCCGGTCTTTATTTTATTATATTCAAACTACCATTACTTTTGTAAGTACATTAGTAACATTTTATTATCTGATAGATAATCTTATTTATCGTCAGCAATACAGAAATTAATTATTGATTTTTATTTAACCCCAAAGTAAAAATTTTAGATCTTTTAAATTATGGCAAAAAATAATACCTATGATGAATTTGATGATATAGATCAGCAGCAGGATAATATTCCTTCTAAAGATGTTCTGAAAGAATATATAAATGTTCTTCGTCAAAATCTCATCCCTATATTAATTATACTTTCGGTAAGTATAATTTATACACTTATATATGTAAATACTGCAACTAATATTTACAGATCCGTTACAAGCGTAAAGATTGAAAGTCAGCAAGGAAATATACTTAACACAAATTTCGGTCCGGATGTTGGAATGGGAACAACTGAAAAGTATATGTCAGTTCAGATTGCTGTTATGAAAAGTTTTGATATGAGAGATAAAGTAGCTAAAGCTCTTATCGATTCATTTAATGTAGGGCACAGAAGTTACGCGTTATTACTCAACAGTTCTTTGCTGCCTGAAACTGTTGCTGTCTCTCAGGAAGTACTGAGAAGGGAACTCGGTAATTTTGTGACCATGTCTACTTTAAAAGGTCTGGATGCAATCAGTATAACTGCCGAAGGTCCGATATTCGATGAATTGCAGTATATTACAACTACTTATGCAAGAGTATATATCCAAAATAATGTAGAAAACAGCAGACTTGATATTACAAACGTAAAGAAGTTTATTATTGATGAAAAGGAGAAAAAATTTAAGGAATTAAATGATGCAGAAACATCTATTGAGAATTTTCAGAAACGAACCGGCTACATGTCTCTTAATTCTCAAACAGATGCATTGGTAAATAATATTGCGACGTATGAGTCAAATATTAAAACGAATGAACTGGATATGCGGATAAAGGAAAGTAATCTGGAAACGCTGAAAAAGGAATTTGATAAAATGGATCCCCAGCTGTATGATTTTATTCAGGCGCAGATTAACCAGTCTTATCTTACAGCCATTCAGTCTCAGGTTGCAAATCTTGAAGTTCAAAGAGATGTTGAAATAGCCCCTATTGAGAACCCACAGGTAAAAGAAAAGACAAAAGAAATATTTGACAAAAAGCTTGAAAGTCTCAGAACAAAATTAAAAGAGCAGATTGAAATTATGAAGTCCGGTATCACGGCAAATACTCCGGCAGAAAAAAAGGCTTTAAGTGAACAGATTTTCAATACAAAGATGGATATTCAGGATCTTCAGTTAAAAAACAGATCTTATCAGGATCTTATAAGAAATTCACAATCTGAGCTGACAAATCTTCCGGCTCAAATGGGAGAGCTTGTAAAACTTGAAAGAGAAAAGGCATCAGCTGAAAAATTATATACTGCATTAGAGCAAAAATATCAGGAAGCAACTATCAATGAAAGATCACGAGGCGGAAATGCTGATATTCTTGACCTTGGTCTTGATAATGACGGTCCTGTTGCTCCCGACAGACCTAAGATCATTTTGTTTGGAGTACTTATAGGTTTAGGACTTGGACTTGCTTTTGCATTTATCAGAAATTATCTCGATAAAACAATTAAATCTCCTGAAGAGCTCGAAGCTAAAGGTGCAAGTGTACTTTCATGGATCCCAAAAATAGAGACCATGACTCAGAAAGGTCAGATCACTCCGGAGTTTATTGTAGGAAACAAATCAAACTCTGCTGCATCTGAAGCTTTCAAAGCTTTAAGAACAAGAATTCAATTTTCCAAACTTGAATCAGAACAGCTTAAGACAATACTTGTTACAAGTTCGATTCCGTTTGAAGGAAAAACAATTGTTGCTTCAAACCTTGCAGGTAGTTTTGCTCAGGCAGGAAAAAAAGTTCTTATTGTGGATTGTGACTTAAGAAAACCAAGAATTCATAATGTATTTGAAACGGATAAATTCCCGGGATTAAGTGATTACCTGTTTACAAACGTAACGCTTGAGGATATAACGAAGCGAACACCTATGGACAACTTATATTTCATTACGAGCGGAACTATTCCGCCGAATCCTTCGGAGTTGCTCGGGTCAGTACAGATGAAACAGTTTATGCATAAGCTAAAAGAAATTTATGATATTATTATAATTGACTCACCGCCTTTTATAACTGTAACCGATTCGGAAATATTGTATAATATTACCGATGGTACTGTACTTGTATGTCAGGCAAATAAGACTCCATCGGATGCTTTCTGGAAAACTTATGACAGATTAAGTAAGAAATATCCGCATCACCTTCTCGGATGTGTATTGAATAATTTCAACTTCAAGAGTTCTTATGGTTATTACTATAATTACTATTATTATTATTCACAGCCGGAAGCTAACAAAAAAATATTGAAATAATTTTTAAATTTAATTTAAAATATTTCAGTCTTTATCAGAATACATTGACGAATAATTCTTTTTTGACTAATTGATTTGTATGAATCAATTAGTCAAAAATATTCAACCTTCGAGTAATCCAATAATTATATAATGAGCAAAAGCAATTCTGAATCAGAATGGTCTTTGGAAATCAAACCGGTTTCCGGTTGGTTCAACTTACATTTAATAGATGTATGGAGATACCGTGACCTCCTGTTCATGTTTGTCAGAAGAGATTTTGTTTCAGTTTATAAACAAACTATACTCGGACCATCATGGTTTTTTTTACAGCCGATATTAACAACAATAACTTTTACTATCGTATTTGGAAACATTGCCAAGATACCCACCGACGGAGTTCCTCCTGTTTTATTTTACATGGCAGGTATTGTTTGCTGGGGATATTTTGCAGATTGTCTTACAAGGACTTCATCCACTTTTGTAGCAAATGCTCATATCTTTGGAAAAGTTTATTTCCCGAGACTTGTAAGTCCGCTATCTAATGTTATCTCGTTACTTTTAAAATTTGGAATTCAAATGATTTTACTGACCGGATTTCTGATTTATTATAAATTGAACGGAGCTAATGTTGAACCAAACATTTACATTCTTCTGACTCCATATCTGATCTTTTTAATGGCCGGTTTAGGTCTGGGATTTGGAATAATAGTTTCTTCACTTACTACTAAGTACAGGGATCTGTCCTTTCTTGTAGGTTTTGGAGTTCAGCTATTAATGTATGCAACTCCCGTGATTTATCCTTTATCTGCTGCTCCGGAGCAATACAGATGGATAATTTTACTTAATCCCATGACTGCAATTATAGATACATTTAAATTTGCATATCTGGGGGCTGGAGAATTTAATTCCGGTAATCTGATTTACAGTTCGGTTTTTATGGTTGCTATAATGGCTATAGGGGTTGTTATCTTCAACAGGATTGAAAAAACTTTTATGGATACGGTTTAAAGTATTAAGTATTAAGTATTAAGTATTAGGTATTAGGTAACTGGAATATTGTAATTTTTATTATGAGTGACGCAATAAGAGTAGAAGATCTTTCAAAATTGTACAGCTTGGGAA
>JAGPCH010000084.1 GCA_018058125.1 Ignavibacteria bacterium
GATCACATCATAAAAAATTACTTATCAGATAAATCCCGCGAGGCAGTTGTCATCTGCGGAAAGGGAAGCAATGCAGGAGACGGATTTGTAACCGCCAGGCATCTTTCTATAGCAGGGGTTAAAGTAAAAGTATTAACACTCTTCCGTGAACGAGATCTTAAAGGTGATGCGCTGACCAGCTATACTGTTCTCAAAAGTATTCTGAACGGGAAGATTGAAATAGTATATTGCAAAAGCGGTAAAGAGATCACTGATGAAATTAAAAATAAAGATTCAGTCATAGTTGATGCAATTTTTGGCACAGGTTTTAAAGGTGCGCCTGATGGAAGACTGAAGACAATCTTTGAAAGTATAAATTCTCTTAAAAATATTATTGTATCACTGGATTGTCCTTCAGGATTCTATTCTTATGATCAGGAATCGGTTTGCATAAATCCGAGCGCGACCTTAATGATGGGTGTGAGAAAGTTTCATTCAATGTTTTATAAAGGTAAGGAAGTCTGCGGAAAGACTGAGCTGATAAACATCGGAATAGATCAGAGTGAATTTACAGGATACAATACCCGGAAAATATTCAGAACAGATGTTTCTGACATTAAATATATGCTTCCTGTCAGAAAAATTAATTCTTATAAATATGCAAACGGAAAAGTTCTGATCCTGTCGGGATCTAAAGGACTTACAGGCGCGACTTTTCTTTGCTCAATGTCTGCTCTGAGGTCCGGTGCGGGGGCAGTTGTCGCCGGAATCCCCGAATCTGTAAATGATATAATGGAAGTCAAACTGACGGAAGTAATGACTCTTCCGCTTAACGAAACTGATAAAAAAACACTTTCGCTTACAGCTTATCATAAGATCAAAGATAAACTGGATTGGGCTGACTCAGTGCTGATAGGACCTGGTCTGTCAGATAATGAAGAAACGAAGGAGCTTATCAGAAAGATAGTTAAGGAAAACGATAACAATTTTGTACTGGATGCTGATGCAATTCCGGCATTCCGGAATGATCTGAAATTATTGAAAAACAAAAATGTAATTCTGACTCCTCATATAGGAGAGTTTGCAAAATTAACAGGACACAGCATCGGGGATATTAAAAAAGATTTTTATGAAATTGTGACAGAGTTTGTAAAGACATTTAAAGTTACGGTCATATTGAAAAATTCAACAACTGTAATTGCAGATGAAAGCGGATTTTATATAAATCCAACCGGAAAGGAAAATCTGGCTACTGCCGGATCGGGAGATGTACTTTCAGGACTGGTTGCAGGTTTACTGGCTCAGTCAGGCAATCTGAAAAATGCAGCACTTGCGGGTGTATATACGCATGGAATGTGCGGAGACAACTTATATTCTCAAAACGGAGACAGCGGGACAGCAGCCGGAGATCTGATTGATCAGATACCGGTAGTAATCAGCGAGATAAAAAATGCCGGATAAATTCATTGGTAAAAGGATCTGGCATGCACTTCTGATCGGATATTGTCTGCTTATATTTATTTTATCATCAATCCCGGGAGAGGAGTTACCGAAGGTTGACTTTGAATTCAGTGATAAATTTGTACATCTTATAGAATATTCTGTTCTTTATATTTTATTTTTTTATTCCTTAAAAAATCAGTCAAAATATGTTAAATTGCGTGACTATGCTTTGGAATTTTCAGTTTTATTCACATCCCTTTACGGGATAACTGATGAAATTCATCAGTATTTTGTATTAAACAGAAGCTGTGAGTTTATGGACTGGGTAGCTGATACTTTAGGAGCATTACTAATGTATTTTATTTTTAAAAAAATATTGATCAAAAGAAAACTTATTACGGTAGTAATTTTAATTTTTGTTTTGATTGGCTGCTCCGGTTCGGACGAAAAGAAAGATATGAACAAACCGGCAATAAAAGTGGAGTTAACTGAAGCCTGGCTTGATTTTATGCCTGTTGTTGGAACTGATGATAAGAACAGATTCGGATTTGTAATAGATCTGAATTTTAAAGGAAAGAATCTTGATACAAACTATGCTGTCAAAGATCTTGAGATTAAGCTGAATAATGATCTTTTGAAGGAAAAAAAATATAACGTAAGATTTAAAAATTTTTCGGATACTGCATTTAACATGGAATTGTATCAGCAGTTTGATGAAAAATATCTTGATAAGAATAAAGATTATCCTGAAGAAGTTACATTCTCTTTCAGTATATTCAAAAACAATAATTTAATACAAAAAATATCCACACCGAAAATTAAAATTCTGAAAACACAATAAATTAATGATACAAATAAAAGATCTGCTTGAAGTTATTCCGTTTTTGATAATAGCTTTTTCGGCAACATTCATACTTCTGCTTGAGGTAATAATCAAAAAAAGTGAAACAGTAATATTTGGTTTCAGTCTTATGGCAATAGCAGCAGCGATTGTTACTTCATTTAATTATTTCAACAAGGAAATGATTATTTTTAATCAGTTTCTGAGAATATCAAATGCATCGCTTACTTTCAGCGTGATAATACTGATCAGCATGCTTATCACTGTCATTGCGTCAAAAAGTTACATAGAAAAAGAGAATGTGAATTTCGGCGAATATTATTCTATGCTGCTTTTTGCATTAATGGGAATGATGCTGATGATCTTTGCAAATGACATTCTCATAATATTTATAGGACTTGAGCTGATGTCAATTTGCTTTTATGTGCTTGCGGGCTTCCTGAGACTCAGACAGAAATCAAATGAAAGCGCATTAAAATATTTTCTGCTAGGTGCATTCATGACCGGGTTTATACTCTACGGAATAGCACTAATTTACGGTATTACAGGAACTACCAATCTTACGCTGATCTTTTCCGATGCGAAAGTATTGAAAAGTTATGTTTTTATAATTGGTATAGGTCTATTGATCATAGGTTTTATGTTTAAGATCGGAGTCTTTCCATTTCATATGTGGATACCTGATGTGTATGACGGAGCGCCGACAGTTGTATCGGGAATGTTATCAACAGCCGGAAAGATTGCAGCCGTCGGAACTATTCTTCCCATTATCTTAGCTGTTAACATATTAAATCTTAAGGTTATTTTTTCCGTTGCCGCAGTTGCAACAATGCTATACGGGAACATTATTGCTCTGGCTCAGACTAACATTAAAAGACTTCTCGCTTACTCTTCTATTGCCAGCGCGGGATATATTTTTGTGGGTATTGCTTCTATGAATGAATTTGCTCTCAGAGGTATTGCATATTATCTGATCGCATATACATTCATGCAGCTTGGCGCATTTATAATTGTTGCAATGCTTGAAAAGAAAGATGACGGTTCGAGAGAATATAAAAACATTGATCTGGATTACTATAAAGGTCTGGGAAAAAGAAATCCTGTCATTGCAACTTTCATGACATTCTTTCTATTTTCCCTTGCCGGTATTCCGCCCTTTGCAGGATTCTGGGGTAAGTATTATTTGTTCTTTGCAGCCATTAAATCTGATCAGATCTGGCTGGCTGTTGTAGCTATTCTTCTCAGTCTTATAGGTGTTTACTATTATTTAAGAGTCATAGTTTATATGTGGTTTAGCGAGTCAACGGAGCTAGCAACTGAAGAAAAATTTTCATTTTCGGATACTGGATTTGCAGCTACTGTAATTGCTGTTATCGGAACTATTGTTTTTGGTGTAGATCCGAATTTGTTCTTTAGTATGTTTAAGTTTGTTACTCCGTGATTTTGAAAAGTATTGTGTAGTGTGTATTGAGTATTGGGTAAAATTTTCGGAAACAATAATAAGTTTAGATATAATTTTTAGTTATAATGGAAATTCTATATTCAAAATGGCGGCCTGATTCTATGACTGATGATAAAAGACTTGAAGATCTTTTATCAGTTTTCAGTTATCTGTTGATTCAGACTAATGGTGACATAGATGAAGCTCTTGACTGGCTCGAACAGCTTGATCAGGAGTATAAACTTTTTAATAAAGACCTTACATTCAGTGATTTTGTCGATGAACTGAAGAAACAGGGTTATATAGCAGAGAAAGAGGGGATGAAGATCTTAACTGATAAAGGTTCTCAGAAAATGCGCGCCGAATCTCTTAAGAAAATTTTCTCCGGAATGAAACCTGATGCATCCGGATTTCATGAATCAAATAAATCAGGAAGAGGAATTGATAAATTAGGAGAACTTAAGAAATATGAATTCGGTGATCAGATATCGAATATTGACATGACATCAACTTTAAGAAATGCATTTCTTAAATCTGATATAAATAGTCTGAATCTGGAAGAAGAAGACATTGATGTATATGAAACCGAACACATGACAAGCTGTGCAACAGTTCTCATGATAGACATTTCTCACAGCATGATCCTTTACGGCGAAGACAGGATCACGCCTGCTAAAGAAGTTGCTCTTGGATTATCAGAACTCATTCTCACAAGATATCCCAAAGACAAACTCAATATTGTTATTTTCGGTGATGATGCAAAAGAAATCACAGTAAGGGATCTGCCATTTTTAAGTGTCGGACCATTTCATACAAATACAAAAGCCGGTCTGAGTCTGGCAAGACAGATACTCAGAAAAAAGGGGAATGTGAATAAGCAGATATTCATGATCACTGACGGAAAGCCGTCTGCTTTATTTACTGATGACGGAAGGATCTATAAGAATTCTTTCGGACTCGATCCAAGAATAGTTAACAAGACTCTGGATGAAGCAGTAGCCTGCAGAAAAGACAAGATCAAAATTACTACTTTCATGATAGCTCACGATCAGTATTTGATCAATTTCATTGAAGAGTTTACAAAAGCCAATAACGGTAAAGCTTACTATTCCGATCTTGATAATTTAGGTCAGCATATATTTGTGGATTATTTAAAGAACAGAAAAAGATTTAACTGACATTACTTGAAAGCTAAAACACTTCTTTTAATTTTATTATTTCTTATTACTTCAGAAGGTATATCAGCTAATTCTCTAAATCAATTAAGCTTTTTTTACCTCAAAGACTCAAAGGCTCAAAGAAGTACAGAAGACAGGATTTCAACTTCGATTCTTAGAGACTTTATGGCAAATATGTCTGAAAAAGATAGTGTATATTTTTTTGAAACGAACAACTTATATGTCCCGGTAGAAGCGGGAATCATTGAAGCTAAGAACGGTGCAACAAAATTTCTGAACAATGATTATCTTACACTTAACATCGGGGCGGCATTTGATCTGGTCGGACTTAAGACGAATAAAAATACATATTCTTTTGGCGTCGAATTTTTTACATTTTCTAATCTGAGAACTGAAGATAATTTTAAATTTCCCGTTGATGCGATAGATTATCTGTTTGGTGTTACATTTAATCTGAAAAGAAAATTAACTCAAAAGAATACCCTTACTTCAAGATTAAGAATATCCCATATTTCATCGCACTTTGAAGACGGTCATCAGTATGAAAATACGGATACAATATTTACACCGGTTGTATTTAGCAAGGAGTTTCTGGAGCTGAATGTAATGAGTGATTATCTGTTTACAAAGGATCTCAGTTTGAAAAGCATGGTTGGTGTTAATTATATTTTCTCAAGAATACCGAACGAGATTTCACCTGTATCAGGTCAGCTCGGACTCGAGTTAAGATATTATTTCACAGATTTCTTCAGCGTTTATTTATCAAATGAAAACAATCTTGCAACAGTTAACTCAAGTACAAATCTGAATGAAAGTTTCGAATCAGGAATATCATTTGGAAAGAGAAATTCAAGATCGCTTTTGTTATATTTTGATTACTATGACGGTCAGGATTACAAAGGGCAGTATTACGGAGGATATCTGAATTATACGGGACTTGGAATGAGATTTAAATTTTAAATTTATAACAATTTTATATAGCTATATGGTACTTTTATTATTTCTGAATTTCTTTTTTACAGGCGGGGATACTCTTACATCCAGTTTAGTGAAAGAAGCTTCTGTTAAGGATTTTATGGATGCAGTCTCCGTGACTCTCGACGGCAAAGAAAACATTTATGTACTAGATGCTGCAGCTAATCAGATCGTAAAATATTCTAACAAGCTTGAATATAAGAAACGAAACGGAAAGCAAGGCTGGGCAGAAGGGCAGTATGATTCGCCGACTTATATAGACGGTTCGTCAGGTCTGGATATTCTTGTCTCTGACGGAAAGAACGCCAGAGTACAGAGACTTGATTTGGAGCTTAATCCGGTCTCCGTGCTTTATACAGATATAGCTGATTTTCAGGTTGAACTGAGATTCCGGACTCCTGTAGCGACTCTTGTAATGAATTCAAATCAGTTATTTGTAATAGATCAGGATAATCAAAGAGTTGTTGTTTATAATGACGGCAGATTAGCATCAGGTGTATTTGGTGATTTCAAGTCCAAAGGTAAACTGGGTGAACCGGTAAAAATACTTAAGGATAGTAAAAATTATATTTACATCCTTGATAAGGAGCAAAAAGCGGTTATGCGGTATGATAATCTCGGGAATTTTGTAAAAAAGATAAGCATAAGCGGACTCGAAAATTTTTCAATAAGAGATAATTATCTTTACCTTCTTGACGGTTCGGATATAACAAAGTATGACCTGGATCTTAATTCCGTAACAGATAAGATCAGCCTTCCTGCTTCAAAGAAGAAAATCAGATATAAAGATTTTTTAGTAGTAACTGATGAAAAGTATTTACTATTAAGTAAAAATGAATTAAGTTTGTGGGTGAAAAAATAATTAAAACCAAAAGGAGGAAAACATGGCTAAGGGGTTAAACAA
>JAGPCH010000085.1 GCA_018058125.1 Ignavibacteria bacterium
GTCGTAGGCTCTTCTTCTTTCTTGTCTCTGAAGCTATTTATCGTTTTAATGATCATAAATAGTACAAATGCAATTATCAGAAAATTTATTGCAGCCTGAATGAATTTTCCATATAATATTTCAGCATTTCCGACATTAATGCTTAGTCCGGAAAAATCAATTCCTCCCATTATTATGCCTATGATCGGCATAAGAATATCTGCGACAATAGAAGTTACAATTAAACCGAATGCACCTCCAATGATCACTCCAATTGCCAGATCCAGTGCATTTCCTTTTGATATGAACTCTTTAAATTCTTTTAACATGATTAAGTATTTATTTTGAGGTAAACTATTTTTATATGATAATTTTATTTTTATCTTTTAATTGCGTAAATACCGATCCATTCCGCCTTACTGGAAATATCAATGATCTCAAAGTCATACTGAGTCAGGTATTCCAGGACTTCCTGATCCTCGGAAAGTAAAACTCCGGAAACGAATAGTTTTCCGTTCGTATTAATTTTTTCTGAAATATGCTCTAACCTGTCAATGATGACGCTTCTGATTATGTTTGCACAAATAATATCAAAAGAATCCTCTTGAAAATTACGGATATCAGATTTGATGAGATGAATTTTATCATGAACATTATTGATCTCAAAATATTCTCTTGCATTGTCAATAGAATCATCATCAATGTCTATGGCAGTTGCGTAATTCACACCAAGCTTTATTCCTGCAATTGACAGTATGCCTGTTCCCGTTCCAAAATCAAGAAGCTTTTCTTCACTACCTTCGATGTAATCAGCCATCAATTCAAGAACAAGCTGTGTAGTTTCATTATGTCCTGTGCCAAATGACATTTTAGGATCTATCTCTATCAGAATTTTATCTTTATCTTTTTCTGATTTATGTACCTCCTCTTTTTTCCATGAGGGATAAATTACAATTTTATCTTTGATGTAAACTGGCTCTATGGAACTTTCCCAAACTTCATTCCAGTTACTTTCTTCAAATTTTTCCGAAGTAAATTCTTTATCGGAGATCAGGTCTTTTTCAATCAGAACATTTCTTATCAATTCTGCTTTACTTTTTTCAGATTGGGGTAAATATAATTTTAAAAATCCGTCTTCTTCAAGTATGTTTTCAATGCCGTTCAGATACAATTCATTACAGATGTTTTCATAAGTATCCTTTTTAAATGCTATCTGAATTTCAATATAATCATTTTTTTTTTCAGCCATAAATTATTCCTTTCGCTGAATCCAGTGTGTTTTTCATGAGCATTGCTATGGTCATAGGACCTACGCCTCCGGGCACCGGCGTGATCATTCCGCATTTATCAAAACAGTCATCATAGTCAACGTCTCCTGTTATCTTAAAACCCGACTTTGAGCTTTTATCTTCTATTCTGTTAATTCCTACATCAATAATAGTGCACCCCTCTTTTATAAAATCACTTTTTACAAAGTTTGCTTTCCCGATCGCAGCAATGAGAATATCTGCCTGAGAAGTAATTTCCTTTATATCTTTTGTCTTACTGTGACATACTGTAACTGTTGAATTGAATTCATTTTTCAAAAGCAGACCTGCAACAGGTTTTCCGACAATATTACTTCTTCCAATTATAACGGCATTTTTTCCTTCCGTTAATGTGCCGGTTCTTCTGAGAAGCTCCGTAATCCCAAACGGTGTGCAGGGAATGAAACATTTCTCTCCTATCTGCAGACGTCCGACATTTAAAGGATGGAAACCGTCCACATCTTTTTTATGATCTATTGATTCTATGATACACTGCTGATCAACTGATGGTGGCAATGGAAGCTGTACAAGAATTCCGTGAATCTTATCATCAGTATTAAATCGGTTGATTAGATAGAGCAAAGCATTTTCGGAAATACTTGAAGGTAACGTCTCGGTTACAGAATGAAATCCAAGCTCTTCACAAGCTTTGCCTTTACTTCTGACATAGACCTTTGAAGCCGGATCATCGCCTATCAATACAAAAGCAAGACCGGGTATAATTCCTTTTTCGGATTTAAGTTTTTCTGTCTCTGCTTTGATCTCCGCCCTTATCTGAACAGAGATCTCTTTGCCGTTTATGATCTTTGCATTATCCAAAAGTATTTTGAAATTAAATTTTTAAAATCAATAAGATTCATTTAGAAAATCTTAAAATAAGATCCGATACCAAAATGACTTAGAAAAATATCAATTCTTAACCATTTTCATGAAATCTTCAAACAAATATTTACTGTCATTAGGACCCGGTGATGCTTCAGGATGATATTGTACTGACATTACCGGATATTTCTTATGACGAAGACCTTCGTTTGTACCATCATAGAGATTAGTATGAGTTATATCAATAATGTCTTTATTCAGCGAATCAGTATCTACTGCAAATCCGTGATTCTGAGAAGTGATCTCTATCTTATCCGTAAGGTGATTTTTTACAGGATGATTCCCGCCGCGATGTCCGAATTTAAGTTTATAAGTCTTTCCTCCAAGCGCATGCGCAATAAGCTGATGACCAAGACAAATTCCAAAAACCGGGATATTCTTACTGATCAGATTCCTTGCATTTTCTATCCCGTACATTACTGCATCGGGATCTCCCGGACCGTTTGATAGAAATATACCATGAGGTTTATACTTAAGCACTTCAATATAATCTGTCTCTGCATTAAAAACTTTTACCTCTACGTCAAATTTAAGAAACTCTCTCAGAATGTTTTTCTTAATGCCAAAATCATAAAAAGCGATCCTGTATTCGGGCTTGGCTGATTTTAAAATGTAACTCTCATTAGTCGATACATATTTTACCAGATCGAGACCTTTCATATCGGGCGTACCTGAAAGCTTTTTCAGTAATTCTTCATCAGAGATCTGATCATCCGAAATGATCCCTCTCATCGCGCCTTGGCTTCTTATCATTTTTGTTAATTCGCGTGTATCTATTCCGGAAATACCAATAGTTTTATTTAAACTTAAGTATTTATCAAGTGAGTCCAATCCTTCAAAGTTACTCCATTCATCTTCATAATTTCCGACTACAAGCCCTTTTATCTGCACTTTTTCAGATTCAATATCACTTTCATTGGTACCATAGTTACCGATAAGCGGATAGGTCATGATCACTATCTGCCCATAATAAGACGGATCAGTTATGATTTCCTGATAACCGCAAAGAGAAGTATTGAAAACAACTTCACCTGCTGATGCCTGATCATATCCGAAAATCGTACCTTCGAATACTGTGCCATTCTCTAAAATTAATTTACCTTTTTTCAAATTACGCTATCTTAAATATTTATCAAGAAAACTTATCATATTCTTAAAGACTAAAATCTGATTGGAAACCTTACTAAAGCCGTGACCTTCGTCTTCAAGTAGAATATACTGGTGTGGTTTCTTTCGTTTTTTCAACTCCTTGACGATCTGAACCGATTCTGCCTCTACGACTCTTGGATCGTGCTTGCCCTGTACCACGAGCAACGGACATTTTATGTTTTTTATAAAAAAGATCGGTGATCTCTCCTTCAGCATTGCCTTGTCCTTAACTACATTACCAACAAGTTCATCTACCCCTTTCTTCCAGTGTTGCGGTACGGAGTTTATGAATGTAAACAAATTTGCCGGTCCGAAAACATCTACAGCGCATTTCCAGATGTCAGGTCTTTTTGTAACGCAGGTCATGCACATAAATCCGCCGAAACTTCCACCCACGACTGCTAATTTCTTAGGATCTACATATCCGGATTTTTTCAGATAATCCACGCTTCCAAGTACGTCATTAAATTCAGCTCCGCCCCAGTCTTTATAAATTTTCTTCTGAAAAGTTTTTCCGTAACCGGTGCTTCCTCTGAAGTTTGGCGCGATGACAATGTATCCGGCGTTTGTCATTACCTGAACGTATTTGCTGAAAATATGCATCTCCTGATGCTCGGGTCCGCCATGCGGCCAAACGATAGCAGGATTCTTTCCGTTTTTCTTTGTTCCTTCCGGAACATATAAAAGCGCATGTATCTTCAATCCGTCAAAGCTGTTGTAAAAAACATCTTTTGCTTTTGTAAGTCCCTTTTTTGAAACACCACCGACCAGTGAGTTTGTAATTTGTTTTAATTTCTTAAGCTTAATGTCATACACAAATAAATCGCCCGGATTTAAAGGACTATCGCTTAGTATAACTAATTTTTTATTATCGTATGTAAATTGAATGTCGGTATAATGACCTTTAGGTAATCTGAGATTACCGGTTTTCCCTGTCTTTATATTCATTATTTTCGGTGTACTGCTACCGTTCTTATTAATGGTCCACAGAAGCTGAGCGCAATCTTCGGATAACTTAAATCCGGTGACATCCCATTTTTCCTTAATTATCCATGTGGATGTTTTTTTGCTTATGTTGTAATATTTTATGCCTTTAAATTCTCTTCCTTCATCTGATATATAATAGATCCCTTTGCTGTTTTTATCAAAGGCACAGCTTGAATTTGAGACATTGACAGAGATATCGTGTTCTGTAATATTGATAAAAGATTTGTTCTTTCTGTCGAGGAGAAGAATATCGCTGTTAATATTCCCATAGACTTTAATGAATGAAACATATTTTTCATCTGAGCTCATATTGTCAGCCAGCGTCGGGTAAGGATCATCGAATTTTTTTATCAACTGGTTCTTACCGGTTTTCAGATCCTGTATGTAAACGTCAAAATTATGTTTAAGTCTTTTGTTTGTTGAAAATAAAAAATGCGTTCCGGATTTATTGAATGTACTGAAATAGCACTGAGATTCTTCAAATCCGGTTGTAAGATGATCAACCTCACCGCCGTTATCCGGCATTCTGAATATCTGAAGATTTTCATTACCATTGTTATCGCTTTGGAAGATCAATTCAGCGGATTTTGGAAAATGACTAACCATTTTAACTGATTCTTTCCATGTCGATATCTGGTCGGTCCATCCGCCTTCAATTGGAATACGCCATATCTGAGGAGTACCAGTAGTGTTAGTAATATAAAATATTTTTTTATTGTCCGGAGAGATTGTAAATCCGGATATTGTTCTCACAGAGAAAAATTTTTCAACCGGGTATCGTTCGACCTTTTCTGTAATTTTCAAATTGGGTGCTTTTAATTTTAGTAAAATAATGCATAAGATACTCTTTTTAAAAATTTTATTTTAGTCTAAAGTAAAAATTGCCGTAATTTTCTAAAAAAACGACAGAAGTTCTAATCGGATGAGTTGGAATGAAAAGAAAAATGACACATTCGCTTTTTATAACAGATAATAACTTTGCAACATGAATTTATAAAAAATATAAAATATTAATCTTTAAAAAACTTTAAAGTCATCAGTCAAATTCCATAATCCGCCGCACTATTAGCATTCCAATAAGTATTACCATGTATTATGCCTGATTTTTATTCAGGAAGGGCAGGATTTGTAATTTAAAAAAAATGCTTTTTTAACAGTAATTACCGAGAGTATTTTTTGAGCGGGATGGATAAATATTTATTCAAATATAATTAAACCAAATCCAGATTAACTTTGTCTTATTCAGAATTAAAGAACATTTAATATTCAACCCGGAATTATTAACCATTTTTTAAAATTAGCAGATAAAGTATATTACAAAAATTTTTTATTTCATAATCAGATAATTTGAACAAATCAGTACGAAACATTTCAGTAATACTTATTTTAATAGTCATTGCAGCTTTACTGATCATTCCCAAACTTCTTTCCGAAAGTAACAGCAAACAAGGCGGCAGCGGCAGAGGAAATAAGGATCAGGAGGTATCAGCTGATGCTATTATAATTCGTCCTGTCGAACTCGAAAACGAAATTCTCACTTCGGGCACTATTTATGCCAATGAAGAGGTGCAGATCAGAAGCGAGCTTACAAGGAAAATTACAGGTATATATTTTAAAGAAGGAGGATTTGTACCGGCGGGAAAAGTTATGTTCAAACTCGATGATTCTGATATACTTGCCCGTCTCAGAAAGCTTGATCTTGACGAAGAGCTTAATCTGAAGCAGCAGGAAAGGGAACAGACATTACTGGATAAAGGACTTTTAACACTGGAAGAGTTTGATGTCCGTCAAACAAATATTGAAAAAATAAGAGCGGATATTGAAGTACTCGAAGTGGAACTTGATAAGACAAACATTACAGCGCCTTTCTCAGGTATTGCAGGATTCAGGAATGTCAGCATTGGTAGTCTTGTAAATAATACAGTAGCTTTGACGACAGTACAGGATATCGGAAAAATAAAAATTGATTTTTCCATTCCCGAAAAATACATTAGCGTATTCAAACCCGGTCAGACCATTAACTATAAAGTCGAAGGTTATGATGAGGATTTTACCGGAACGGTCACTTCATATGATCCGAGAATAAATGAATCAACGAGAAGCATTATAGTCAGAGCTACTTCAGGCAACAGCGGTAACAGGTTACTTCCCGGTTCTTTTGTAAAAGTGAAACTGAATCTTGAAAATATTGATAATGCTGTTATGATACCTACGGAAGCAGTTATTCCAAAATTAAAAGGACAGAGTGTATTTGTTTATGAGAACGGAATTGCTGTTTCCAAAGACATTGAAACCGGTATAAGAACTGATAAGGAAATACAGATAACCTCCGGGCTAAATGGAGGAGATACGATCATAACTACAAACATACTCAGAGTTAAACCCAACAGTAAAATTAAAATCGTAAAAATAAATTAAAATAGACCGGAGATGACCTTATCC
>JAGPCH010000086.1 GCA_018058125.1 Ignavibacteria bacterium
ATACACAATACACAATACACAATACACAATACACAATACACAATACACAATACACAATACACAATACACAATACACAATACACAATACTTATTACTTAGTACTTACAATTGGAAGCCTGGAAAAAAAATTTATACAGCATATGGATAGCGCAGTTTGTTGCGATGGTAGGTATGAGTATGGTTATTCCGTTTCTTCCTTTTTATATCCGTGAACTTGGTGTCACAAATCCCGATGAACTCGAGCACTGGAGCGGAATAATTTTCAGCGGTCCTTTTATTTTATCATTTCTTCTTACACCTGTATGGGGAATGCTCGGTGATAGATTCGGAAAAAAAACAATGGTACTTAGGGCAATATTCGGACTGGCAATTTCCCAGCTTCTGATCGGTTTTTCAGCAAATGTAATTCAGTTGTTCATTTTCAGAATGGTGCAAGGCGGTATAAGCGGATTTATAGCTTCTTCACTAGCGCTTGTTTCATCAGGAACCCCAAAGGAAAAATCCGGATATGCAATCGGAATATTACAGACTTCTATCTCATCCGGAACAGTGATTGGACCGTTTATCGGAGGTGTTATTGCAGATATGTCTTCTTACAAAACCGTATTCTTTATTACTTCAGGAATGTGTATTGTTAGCGGTTTTCTTGTTTTGATAAATGTAAAGGAACCGCAAAAGCAAATTTCCAATAAAGTATTTTCTGTTATAGAAAATTACAAATATGTATTTTCATTACCTGAGATAACAGTTGCTTTGATTTCCATAACAACGATTCAAGTCTCGCTTACTATTGCTCAGCCGGTTTTTGCATTATTTGTTGAATCCATAACAAAAGGAAGTGAATATATCTCTACACTTACAGGAGCCATTTTCGGAACGCTTGGTATATTCAGCGTAATTTCTTCTCCATGGTGGGGAAGACGAAGCGACACTAAAAGTTTTAAGAAAAATATGGTCGTAGCCATTACAGGCGCAGGCATTGCTTATTGTGTCCATACATATATATTAAATCCCTTTTTACTTTTTCCCGTAAGAGCATTCCTTGGACTTTGTGTAGGAGGTATTATTCCGATGATCTATGCATATATAAATAAGAATATTTCGGACGACAGAAAAAGCGGTGTAATGGGAATAGCTTCAAGCTTTACACTGTTCGGAAATCTTGTAGGACCGCTATTGTGTACTTTACTTTTGTATGAATTTCAGATAAAATACATTTTCCTGATTTCAGGATTGATGCTCTTTGCTAATGCTATACTTATCTATTATAGAGTCAAAGAAAACAGAGTGAGTTTCAATATAAAAGGAAATGTAGCTCTTGAAGAAAAAAAATAATCCCGAATTTATTACTTTTCAAATTACAATTAACAAAATATTAACAAGTTGAATATTAAAATAGAATCAAATATGTTTCACACAATACACAATACACAATACACAATACACAATACACAATACACAATACAAAATACTTAATACCTAATACCTAATACTTAATACTTTTAAAATGCATCCTCCGTCAAAAATAAAGAAAACAGAAAACAATTCTCTTCAGACTACATGGTCTGATGGTGAAATACTTGAAGTAAGTATAGAAAAACTGCGGGATGAATGTCCCTGTGTAGAATGTAAAGGAGAGACAGTGATCTTCAGTTCTTACATACCTATTAAGTCACCGTTTAAAGCGCCTGGGTTTTATGAGATAGAGAAGATCGAACCGGTTGGAAACTATGCCATAAATATTACATGGAAAGATAAACATAATACAGGATTATACTCTTGGGAATTGCTGAAAAAGATTTCTGAAAAAAAATGAGATGTGATGACTGAATCAGAAAAAATTACTGGTCAAACTCTTCTGTAATAAACTTATCATGTTTTTTTGAATATACTTTGAATTCATCAAGCGCAAGAGACTCATCTTCCTCAAGCTTTATGAAAAGTAAATTCTTCATTCTAATTTTATTTAGTTTGCTGATAAAGCCTTCAGTGAGATAATTTCTTATAAATGGATTTACCTGAATGGAAATACTCATGCCGTTATTTCCGCCTTTATAACGTTTTATCCATCTTTCCATTCGGTTCATGAATGTTGACTTGGACTGAACATGCCCGGTGCCTCTGCACATCGGACACAGATCTGAAACTGTATGAATGATATTCTGTCTGACTCTCTGACGGGTAATTTCTACCAGCCCGAATTCACTGACCGGTAATATTGTTGATTTAGCTCTGTCATTCTTAAATTCTTTTTTTACCTCTTCGTAAAGCCTCTTTCTATTCTTGTCATCATACAGGTCAATAAAATCTATCACTATGATTCCACCGATGTCGCGAAGTCTTATCTGTCTGACTATTTCTTTTGCGGATTCGAGATTAGTATTGAGCGAATTCACTTCCTGATCCCTGTGCTTGGCATATTTACCGCTGTTTACATCTACTACAGTCATGGCTTCTGTCGGCTCTATTATAATGTAACCGCCATTCTTAAGCCAGACTTTTCTCTGAAGTGATTCCTCAATTTGTTTTTCAATATTGAACACATCAAACAACGGCTGATCAGAATTAAACAACTCGATCTTATCAGAAAACTCAGGGGAAGTATCATCTACATATGTTTTAATATCCCGGTAAATCTTTTTTGAATCAATAACAACTTTTGAAATGTCTTCTTTAAAGAGATCACGAACAACTGATGATGTAGTCGATACATCTTTATGAAGGATTAGAGGTGATTTTGTTGTTTTTAATTTAGTCTGAATTTCATTCCATGTTTTTATAAGAGTATTCAGATCATCAAGTATAAGACTTTCATCCTGACCGGCTGCTACAGTACGGATAATTATACCGAATCCCTTTGGCAAAGTGGATTTCACAATGCTTCTTAGTCTTCTTTTCTCTTTTGGATTATAGATCTTCTTTGATAATCCGATCTTTTTCTCGAATGGTATCAGTACTAGGTATCTCCCGGGAATGGAAACTTTGGATGTAACTCTGAATCCTTTGTTGCCAACCGGTTCTTTTGTGATCTGAACAATTATATCCTGACCTCTCTCAAGATTAGGATTCTTATTATTGCTTCTGTTGTAATTTGGCTGGACAGTTTCTTCCTCATCATCTTCATCATCTTCCTCAATATCCGAATCGTCTCCGATAATTGAAGCATATTCGTCCAGTGAACTTCCTATATCCGAGAAATGCAGGAATGCATCCTGCTGAAATCCAAGATCGATAAATGCTGCTCTGATTCCGGGAATAACTTTCCCTATCTTTCCAAGATAAATATCACCGACATTTCTTTCTTTATCGGGAGTATCAAGAAAAAATTCCGCGAGTTTACCGTCTTCGGTAATCGCTATTCTTACATCTTCCGAAACTGAATTAATAAGTATAACTTTTTTCATAGAAGCTTTTGAATGTTCAATTATACTTTATGAATTCATGGATGCTAAAAACTCTTTATTTGATTTGGTACCTTTGAGCTTGCCGAGTAAAAACTCCATTGCTTCAATAGGATTATAATCCGAAAGCAGTTTTCTTAAAAGCCATACTCTGTTTAGTGTTTCGGGAGTAAGCAGCAATTCTTCTTTTCTTGTTCCGGATTTATTAAGATCAATTGCAGGGAATACTCTTCTGTCAGAAATTCTTCTGTCGAGAACAATTTCCATATTACCTGTTCCTTTGAATTCCTCAAAAATAACTTCATCCATTCTGCTGCCTGTTTCGATAAGTGCTGTAGCGATAATTGTAAGACTTCCGCCTTCATCAATGTTTCTTGCTGCTCCGAAGAATCTTTTTGGTTTATGTAATGCATTTGCATCCACACCACCGGAAAGAATTTTTCCGCTGTGAGGAATGACCGTATTATGCGCTCTTGCAAGACGTGTAATGCTGTCAAGCAGGATCACAACGTCTTTCTTAGCTTCAATAAGTCTCTTGGCTTTTTGCAGAACGATCTCGGATACCTGTACGTGTCTCTCTGGCGGTTCATCGAAAGTCGAACTAATGACTTCCGCTTTCACATTTCTTTCCATATCCGTAACCTCTTCAGGTCTTTCGTCAATGAGAAGCACAATTAAATGAACTTCAGGATGATTTCTTGTTATGCTGTTTGCTAGTGTCTGTAATAAAATTGTCTTACCGCTTTTTGGCGGGGATACTATAAGCCCTCTCTGACCTTTTCCTATAGGCGTAAACATATCCATGACTCTCATTGAATATTCACCGGGAGCAGTTTCCAGATTTATTCTCTCATCAGCATAAAGAGGAGTTAGATTATCAAATAATATCCTGTCGCGGATCGTATCGGGGTTTTCAAAGTTTACAGCTTCCACTTTAAGTAATGCGAAAAACCGTTCTCCTTCTTTAGGAGGTCTTACCTGTCCGCTGACCGTATCTCCCGTTCTTAACAAAAACTTTTTGATTTGTGAAGGTGATACATATATATCATCAGGAGAAGGAAGATAATTGTAATCAACAGATCTTAAAAATCCATATCCATCCGGAAGAACTTCAAGAACACCGACTGCATATGCAAATCCGTCTTTTTTGGTCTGTGCTTCAATGATCTTGAAAATCAGTTCCTGCTTTTTAAGATCACTATAACCGGAAACCTTAAGTTCTTTTGCTAATTCAATAAGCTCGGATACTTTTCTGGATTTTAGATCTGTTACGTTTTTTGAATCAGAAAATGACTCTGATTTATTGTTGGTGGTCTTTGTATCCATAATATTGTTATTTTCCTTTCGTGATGGGATAACAGCTGAGGGTAACTTTTTATTTAGTTTGATTTAACAGATGTATAAATTTATAAAATGATGAATTCAATTGGATAAAATAGAAATATAAGATAATAGATTTAAATAATTTCCTTATGAAGTATTAAGGTGTGTTATTTGATGCAGACAAAACTATTATATATATTAAAAATTATCAAGTTATAAATAATAATTTTTAAAAATAGCTGCGGAAAAGACAATTTTAACCTGCAGACAAATTTTATATCCAAAACACGATTTATTATCATTTCCGGTCCCGTAATCTGAACCTGTTACCTAATACCAAATACTAAGAACTTTCAAGGTTAAATTCTTTAAAATTGAAATTGCGTGGTTAAATCTTTATTTTGCACGTATGAAAAAAATAAAAATTCCGGTAAAGAAAAAGAGAACTAACAGGGAGGATTATTCAAAATATAATTTTGAAGACAACTTCCGGCCTAAAAAAATTGTAAGAATATTATTCTATGCTCTTGTAATTATTCTCCCGGTTCTTTTTTCTCTGAATTTTGTATTGTATGCAATAAAAACAAACAGGTATCCGAGTTTTCCTCTGGATGATCCCTGGATCCATCTGACATTCGCTAAAAATCTTTTTGAATATTTCAGCTTCTCCTATTTCCAGGATCAGATGGTCACTGCAGGATCCACTTCTCCTTTGTATACATTTATTTTGTCTGCAATGTATTTCTTCAGCAGTAATGAAATGTACATAAGTTACGCATTGGGAATTTCTTTTTTTGCTGCTGCCTCTTTTGCTTTTTACAAACTATCCAATATTGAATTTGATAATCAGGTAATTTTTGCTTTGCTGTGTACTACTGTTTTTATTATTGATAAGTGGATGAATTTTATAGCTGTATCCGGAATGGAGACCAGCATGTATATTCTGATACTTATTCTGTGCGCTTATTTTTACAGAAAGCGAAGCGCTGTCCCTTTTGCCGTCATGCTCGGACTGATTATGTGGACACGCCCTGACGGTGTTGCTTTCATATTTGCTTTAATCGTAGATTATTTTCTGATTACCATATATTCCAGGAATCAGATAAATCTTTTGCTTTTTACAAAAGCTGATCTTAAGAAAATTGCCATAATATTCTGCGGTCTGATTGGTCTGTATTTTATTATGAATTTAGCTTTGTCGGGATCTTTACTTCCAAATACGTATAATGCAAAGCTTGCATACTACTCTCCGGAGTTCAGAAGCCGGACAGCTTTTCTTATGACAGAGGTATGGGATTATTTTCAGTACAAATCCTATTATGTCGTAATGATAGGATTCCTGCTTGCTGTTGCAAAATTGATTTTTGACATTTATAAAAAGACATACAATCAGAATACAATCTATATAGTTTTTATTCTTGCTCTTGTTTTTATATACTGGCTTAAACTTCCTTATGCTCACAGATTCGGAAGATATATGATGCCGATAATACCGTTCTTTATTCTGGTAGCATCTATCGGTTTCAGAGATTTTGCCTTCATAGTCAATAAATATACCAACAACGCTCTTTTTTCAAAAAGTATCTTTTATATCTGGTTTGGCATAATATTTTTTATGGGTATAAAAATTTATGACGAAACCAAAGAAATGTATGCTGCTCAATGTAAATATATTTATGACAGACAGGTAATGGCTGCAAAATATCTTCAGTTAAATACGAAAGAAGGTGATGTAATAGCTACTCATGATGTCGGAGCGATCGGTTATTACTCCGGAAGGAAGATCGTAGACGTTGCAGGACTGGTCACTCCGGAGCTTATTAAAAAGATCAATGATGTTAACTATGTCGATTATATGACCAAATATCTCAATGACAATAAAGTCTCGCATCTGGCTTTTCTCAGAGAATGGTACAGAGTCTCCAACCAGACTACTTTGTTTACTACAGCAAACGATTATCCCCCGGAAGTTATGGATGTCTATGATTACAATCCCGGTACGACTCATATTC
>JAGPCH010000087.1 GCA_018058125.1 Ignavibacteria bacterium
CTATAAAACCTGTCTCGCCGATGACTCTCGGAATCCCGTTTACATCCGAGCCGATAGGAATGCATTCCATCATCATCGCTTCGCACAGTGAATTAGGCTGACCTTCGAAGAGTGAAAGCTGTGCAAAGACTTTTGCCTTATTGTAATAGTTTTTTAACTCTTCCATATTCACAAAAGAGATCAGTTTCACATTCTTCAGATCCTGTTTGGATAATTTATATAATTGCTCTTCATTCAAACCGATTATTACAAATTCAATATCCGGTAAGACCTTTGATGCCTCGATCAGCATATCAAAACCTTTTCGTCTGAACTCATTATCGTTAAACGAATTGCCGACAGTCAGCACAAAATTTTCCTTTGAAACACTCTCATCTCTTTTAAAAAACTTTTCATCAAAACCCGTATAAACGATTTCGATCTTATTGCCAATGTCAGGAATGAAATTAAGTATTCCGTCCTGTACCGGTTTGCCTCCGGGAATATCCGAATGAATATAATTATTGGTATTCTTTATCAGCGAGTCATCAACGACAAGGAGTTTATCAGCATTCTTCAGACTATATCTGAGAAATTTACTCCGGATCTTTTTTCTAAGATCATCCTCATTAAATGCTCCCATTTCTATCTCCGGAATGTCGGTAGCATCAAATCCGCCGATCGCAATGACTGACTTTTTCTTAAAAAATCTTGCAAACATTACCGGAAGAAATGAATGGTAATCTGCAAACCATATAAATATCAGTTTGAACTTGTGTGTGTTGAACAGTAGGAAAGTGAATTGTTTCAGCAAAGAAAAAACTATGGAGAGATTTTTTTTTATATCAGAAGTGTATAAAGTTACATCATATTCTTCCTTTAGAATATCATAGTCATTAAAAATAAACTTTGTATTCGTTTTGTAATGCTTAACAAATAATATCCTGTCACGGCTCAAATTATGTTTTTTATCAATTATATAATATAGGTTAAAATATTGCTATAAAAAAAATTATGGTTGATAAGTAAATCCAAATCAATCCGTCTCTGCAGATCTAAAATCAAACATCAAACATCAAAAATCAAACATCAAAAATCCCAAATCATACCTTGATTCCTGCCCTTGCTGACATATCCAGCCTGTTCATAAACATTTTTATATTGTTTTCCTTAAAATACTGTTCGACTGCTTCACGAGCACCCTGCCAGTAGCCATAGTCATCTATGATCAGAAATCCTTTTTCTGAAAGCAAAGGATACAAATGCAGAAGTTCGTGATAAGTAGATTCATACCAGTCAGTATCAAGACGGAGAATTGCGATCTTTTCCGGAAGAGTTCCGGGTATGGTATCTTCGACCTTCCCTTTTACAAAGATCAACTTATCTTTAGGATAACCGGTTGAGTACAGATTATTTTTCACTTCATCCAAGGGAGAGTAGCACCATTCATTATGATCTGTCTTTTGACTCTCTTTGAATTCAACATCCGCATCTTCGTTTTTATAACTTACATCTTTTTCAGTCGGAGCGCTCATCCCTTCAAATGTATCATAAAGATATATCTTCCTGTCAGTGCTTTTCATGTTCATAAGTGTCAGGGCAACCATCATTGTGTTTCCGCCTTTCCATACTCCGCATTCTATAAAGTCTCCCGGAATATTATTTTCCACGGCAAATTTTACAGACTTATATGTATAGTAAAGACTGTCAAGCGTGGTCATGGTATGAGGAGCGCAGATCTTTTTCAGTTTAACAAACTCCTCATCAAGATCCGGATGCATGAGATCCATCTCGACTGATAAGTAATAAAACTTCCTGAATATTTTGTTGCCGAGCTTGCTGTTTAAAATGCCTTTACCTAAACTTTTTATCATTAATTTTTATTCGTATTATTTTTTATCTGTTTTAAATCAGAGTTAAATCAATTCTAACTTTTAATTGCAAATACCAGATAGTATGCAGAATCTCTTTCCTTTACTCTCTGAGGGGTGATCATATCCTCGAGCTTCATCTTAAGCTGATAAATAACTGATAACGGATAATAAAATATTATCAGCGGTTTGAATATATGTCGGACGAATGAATCATAGAAAGTAAGACGAAGCTGGGAAGTAAGCGCAAGCTGACCGAGAATAGGTACAAACCCTGTTACATTAAACCCTGCCTTTGAGATCAGCCTTTTAAGACCCATTGAAGTCCATCTCTGAATATCGACAGGATGGGAATGAAACTGCCATGTACCGTGAGTGGACAATATCAGCAGCCCGCCGGGTTTCAAAACTCTTTTGCATTCACTCAGATAATTTTCAGAATCCTCAACATGCTCAAGTACCTGCGAAGAAAGCACTATATCAAACTCTTCATCATTAAACGGTATCCTTCCGTCCGGATCAATGATGACATCAGCGTGAGCATTCTCTCCTACATCTATTCCCGTATAGGATTCTTTGAACGGTTCGAAGATATATTCATAAGGTCTTACGCCGCAGCCATAATCCAGTATCCTGTATTTTTTATTGTTTTTGCTAAGATGAACAGGAATATTTTCTTCGTATCTTTTTCTCAGAAGATTGGAGGAATAGTAATATGTATCCCATATGTTGAGTTTTATAAAATCTTCGGATTCTTTTTTAAGCTGCTCTTTCAGCGTTTTATCAGAGGTCAAACTTATCTTAGCTTACTGAATAAATATTTATTGAAGAAACCCCTGATCCTTTCGGTTTCAATGGGTTCAAAAAAGTTAACTTTGTGTAAAATTATAAGGAACAAAAATATCAATAATAATTTTATAATAACATCTAAATATACATTACTTATACTGACAGAGTAAACATACGAAGCAAAGATCACAAACATTACCGAAAGTAATATTATCTTTCGGGATTCAAATTTTGTAAATGAATATTTTTTGGTGATCAAATATCCAAGACTTATCATCAGAATAAATGAAAGGACGGTTATCATTGCCGATGCATAGATCCCGAAGTAATTTATAAAAATAACATTCGCAATAAAATTAAATATCAGACATATTGCAATAATGATCAATATTTTAGAAGTAGTCTTCCTGTAATAGAAATCATGAGAAGGAAAAATAAATAATGCTACAAAACAGTTTGCGAACAATATAAAAGGGATGACGTTTTCCGCAGACCACAGAGCTTCATTTCTAACAAATATCCTGATCGCATATGGCAGAAAATAAGTAATGATCAGTGAAATTATTATCATTGAAAAGAATAAATATGTGGAAGATTTTGTCATGAATCTTCTGAAATTCACTTCTTCGATCTTTTTCCAGAAGATCATGTTGAATGCAAGTGTGAAAGGCGCCAGTATGAACGCATTGGTCATACTTCCAATCGAATAACCTGTTGTATAAATAGCAATTTCTTCCTTTGAAACAAAATAAGTAAGTATGAATCTGTCAAATGTGTTTAGCATTATGGACAGCAATGCAGCCAGCATCAGAGGGAAACTGAATTTAAGAATAGACTTAACATCTTCAAAGTTTATCTTCGCAAAGATATTCTTTATTACATATGGAATAAATATAATGAATATTACCGCCGGGGCAATTGTCTTTGCGAGAAAGACATACCCGAAATCATAATTTTTTATTACAATAAAATATAGCTGCGATAAAAGATTAATACCAAGGTTTGATATTGAGATCAATATATAAAGAGACGGTTTTTCATTTAACCTGGAAATCGTCATAGGCAGAACAAGAAGAGATTCGAATACGGATATTAAAAAACAGTAATAGATAATATCCGAATATTGAATGTCTTTAAGCACCATTAATGAAATGCTGTCAGAATACATTCCTCCTATCATTAACAAAACAGCCGAGTTAAAGACAGTCAGTATAAGAAAATTAAATAGAATTGTCTTCCTTCTTGAAATGTTTTTTTCCGAAGCGCAGAAAAATATGATCGCAGTCTCAAAGGCAAACATGCAGATTATGAAAAGATACTGCCACAATGCTTCCAGCAAATTAATGTTTGCAATCCCGTCAGCAGTAAACTTCGCAGTATAAAGTGGAATTAGTATGAATGAAACTGATTTTGCCGCTACCCTGGTCAGCCCGTAAACAGCCGACTGGCGTATTGTATTTTTAAGATCTTTTAACAAATATCAGATATATGATTAGCATAATCAGAACAACGGATAGATACGGGATGTACTTTTGATTTAATCAGAATATTTCCAAAATGAAATTTGTATATATTTTACTGCCGGGTTCAAAATTATTGAGTCTCCAGGCAAAATCCAGTCTGAATATATCAAATATCCTGCTAATGCCAAAACCTGCCTCCATGAATATATCATTGGGAACAGAGAAATTTTTTGATGCCGAATACTGAAAATTTTCATCAGAGATCTGTGTCCGCCCCATATTGAATAAACCAATGAGATCAAGAGATTTGATTATAGGAATATTTCCCCAGAATAATTTTCCGAAGTTGTTTTCAAAATTCAGATAGAAAATCTTATCACCGAGAAATTCCTGATATTTGACTGTCGTAAAAGTCAGAGGAGCATCCAGTGTACCGGTATTCGCATTAAAAAACAGTAATGACTGAAACGGTAGCTGACCTGAGACTGATTCGAATACCATCTTATATCTGAAATTCAGAAAGTTGTTAAAGAAGTTATTTCCGTTTAATGCCACGGAAAATTTCCTGTTGTAAAAGTTACTGTTGAGAACATCCTTTCCGGAATAGCCAAATCCGAGAAGCAGCTCCGGAAAATTTGTTACTCTGAATCTTGATATATCGCCATTACCCCAGTCAACGCCTCTGTATTTGTTAGGACTGACTCTCAGAGAAATACCGACCGATCTCTGAAATGCATCATTGATCTCAGGATTGGGAATGAATGTATTGTCAGTGTTAAAGAAACTGTAATTGGTGTTATTGTATGCTGTTCTTTGTTTCTGCTGATTGTAATTTAATCTTAAACCCAGCTGCGGAATAAAATTATAATTCAGTCCGAGGTCATACCCGGTTGTATAAAAATAATCAAGCTTATCCTCTTTTAAAAAAAGTGCTTTTACGGTATTCACAAAAATGGAAATATGAAAAAAGTCCGGGTAAGACAAAGGCTGAATTTTGTCATAAAAAGTTGCCGACACTGACATGCGTTTGTCATTAAAAAATCTTTGTCTGTAATTTAACACATACTTTGACTTTTTATCCGAAGTGCCGTAACTAAAATACCCCGAAGCATTAACCCTGTTAAGTGGTCCTCTGTAAAGCGCATTGAAAAGCAGCGCGCTTCCTTCCACTTTATTGTAGTGATAATAATTAACCGGTTCGGAATACAGATATCTGCCATAACTGATCCTTCCCAGTCCAATGCTTATTTCCTTATCTTTCTTTTTGTCTTCAATTTCTATTTTCTTATAAGCGCTTTTTTCTTCATTGGTATTTTTAATAAGTCCGTTTGCAGCCCAGTAAGCTGAATCTTTTTTCGCATCCGGGAGCACTTTTACAATGATATCATTGAATATCCCTGCGGGAGCTTTCTTATTAAGCTGATAATCTGAGACAATTGTGGAAACATCGGCTTCAAACTTTATTAGTCCGACAAAAGAACCTTTTGCAAAAATATGTACATCCGAAGGCATCCAGAAAATTTTCTCTTTATCCTTTGTATCCCTGTAAGAAGCAAATCGCTGATTGAAGATCACTTTTTCAAAACCTCTCGGATTTCCGGCATTATTGGTCTGAAGATTAATCTTCCTCAAAGAAAAAATACTGTCTGCTATATAGATATTTCCGTATAAAGCAGGCACATTATCGGATCTGTTTATTACTTCGATCTTATAAATTATTGTTGAATCTATGGAAGTGGTACCGAATAATCTGAAATCATAATTATCAAAGGCATCGTCAGCAAGAGGAGTCGGGATCTTGAATTCATTGAGATCGATATCTTCATCATAGAAATTCACAATGAGCGGAATAGCAAAACCTCTTGTAACATTTGCTGTTTCTTTCTTTGCTGTTACTATCTGCTTTTCTTCATCAGGTTTCCTGAAATATCCTTTCGTCTCCGACTCAAGTATTCCGAAAATATTTAATCCGGAATTATTCGTTGAGTCTTTTATTTTTATATCACTTTGATTTGACCGGATCACAAATTTAGAGAATGCATCGTATTCATATTCATTAAGTTCTTTTTTAAATTCTTTTTTATATTTGATGGCTTTGCGGATGATTTCATACGCAGGGTCTTCTCCATATACAACAATCTCATCCGTTTCTATCTCTGATGGTTTAAGAAAAATATTTCTTACAATGTTACTGTCTTCAATATAGATATAAGAAGTATCGGTCTTGTATCCGATATGTGAAAAAATGAGTTTTGCAGGTCCGTTCTTAAGCCTTATAAAATAAGTGCCGTCAAGCTCTCCGGTGGTCCCGTAATTTGAATCTGCTACCTGAACGGTTACATACTCGAGTGGTTTATTGGTGTTTGCATCAGTGATCTTTCCGCTTACTTCAGAATCCTGCGCTTTTATATGAAATGAAAATATAGTTGTAAAACTGATTGTTAATAATGAAAAAACCTTTAAAAGCATATTTTACTATCGGATTAAATAATTTATTTGAGATTTAAAGTGAAGACTTTCTTTTTATAACAACAAGCTTTTTGTT
>JAGPCH010000088.1 GCA_018058125.1 Ignavibacteria bacterium
AAAAATAACTAATTTTGTTGTTTAAATTTTTCAATATTTTTTATCATTCCGTTGAATATAAAATAATGAAACGGAAGAAGAGAGAACCAATACAATCTTCCAAATACACCGAATGGTCTGAAAGTGGCTGTCTGTCTGAGTTTGCTCACACCATCCTGCTCTGTAATTTCAAATTCCAGCCATGCATCACCAGGTAGTTTCATTTCAGCATGAAGCAAAAGTCTTTTCTTTTTTTTATCTGCAACTATAACTCTCCAGAAATCCAATACATCTCCGGGTGAAATAATATTTTTGTTTGTCCGACCTCTTCTTAAACCAACTCCACCGATAAACTTATCTGCATAACCACGGAGTTTCCAGAGGAAGTTCGCATAATACCAGCCTCTGTTACCTCCGATCGACCAGATATTATCAAGTACCTGATCAGGATCATTAGTGATATCTATTTCTTTTGAATCTTTGTAACAGCCGTAATTCGGCACTTCAATGAATTCTGAAAATCTGTTGTTTACGGAAGTTGTAATAAGAGAATCTTTCCAGCTCGAAAGCACAAGATTCTGTTCGATCTTTTCAAACGCGAGCTGCACGGAAGTCTTATAGTCTATTGTTTTAATGTTTAGTATTTCCTGAAGTCTGTTATCGCTGCATACTATTTCGATCTTCATGCTGTTGACAAGATTCACAGCCAGTTTATAAGAAGTTGAGGTTACAAAATATAACCAGTAAGATGAAAGTCTCGGTGTCATCACCGGTAGAGTCAAGATCAGTCTCTTAAGCTTTCTTACTTCAGCATATTGAAGAAGTATTTCTTTGTAAGTTAAAATTTCCGGTCCTCCAATATCAAAGGTCTCATTATAACATTCTTCTTTTAATAATACACCTGTCAGAAATTTTATCACATCTCTTATTGCGATAGGCTGAGATCTTGTATTAAGCCATTTAGGTGTGATCATTATTGGAAGCTTTTCGACCAGATCCCTGATTATTTCAAAAGAGGCGCTTCCCGAACCGACAATTATACCGGCTCTCAGAATAGTTACAGGAACGCTTCCCTTCTTTAAAATATCTTCGACATTTTTTCTTGAAGCAAGATGCCTCGAAAGTTTTTTCTCATTAGATATTCCGCTAAGATAAATGATCTGTCTGCATTTCGTTTTTGAAACAAATTCCGAAAAATTCAAAGCAGTTATAGATTCCAGTTCTTCAAAAGCCTGAATTGAAGATGACATTGAGTGTATAAGATAAAAAGCTGCATCAAATTCTATCGGAGCATTATCCAATTCAACTTTCTTAAGAAAATCAACTTCGAAAATTTTTACCTGACCTGCAAAATAATCTTTAAATTCGAACCGGTTCTTATCTCTGACACAGCATATCACTTCATGTCCCTGCTCAATTAAAACAGGTAATAATCTTTTGCCGATATATCCGCTTGCGCCGGTTAATAGTATTTTCAAAATTTATGGTTTATACCTCAAGATAATAATAAAAGTGTTCGTTATCTTTTTTAAATCCGATCTTGTCATAAAGTTTTTGAGCGCTGTGATTTGAGTTGTGTGTTTCAAGGACAAGACCTTTTGCATTCGTTTCCTCCGCAAGTTCTTTTGAAGCCATTATCAATGCTTCAGCAACTCCTTTCTTCCGGTGATCTTCACTAACATACAGATCATTCAATATCCAGATCCTTTTCATTGAGACGGAAGAGAATGCAGGATATAACTGAACAAATCCAATTCCTGAATTATTATCATTATTTTCCATAGCTAAGAAAATAACGGATTCGTTTTTTCTAATTCTTTCTTCGAGAAACTTTTTCGCTGAATCAGTATCAGATGTTTGTTCATAGAACTGTCTATAGAGATCGAACAGAACTGTTATAGTTTCGATGTCTTCCAATGTTGCTTTTGTAATTTTCATGGTTATTAAGTTAGCTTATAATAAATATTCCAAGTTAATTATTTCTTTAAAGATCACTACAATAAATCGAAATGGATTCCCGCCAGGAGCACGCGGGAATGACAACCAGAGAAAAATTTGGTACAACTAAACTCCCCGCTTCTTGCAGACTGGAATTAAACCTATGGGATTAAATTAATTCAGACTCACCGCTATTGCCTTCGCGACATTCTGTCCGTCAAGCGCTGCTGAAATTATTCCACCGGCATAACCTGCACCTTCGCCGCACGGGTAAAAATTCTTTATTTGCGGATGCTCGTATGTTATTTTATCTCTCGGTATCCTTACCGGCGAACTCGTTCTCGACTCAACTCCAATTAGATATCCGTCTTCTGAATAATATCCTCTCATCTTTTTACCGAACTGCACTAAAGCATTTTGTATCCTTGCTGAAATTTTTTCGGGTAATAGATTATGTAAGTCAGCACTATAAATCCCCGGAATGTAAGAAGATTTCCCTAGCGAACCGGATAGTTTATTTTCAACAAAATCTGTCATTCTCTGTGCCGGAGCTTTCTGCGAACCATCACCGTTATCAAAAAATTTTCTTTCAACATCTTTCTGAAATTCAAGTCCGGCGAATGATCCGTGCTGTTTGTAATCTTTCAGATCTTTCTCATCAATTGCCGTAACAATCCCAGAATTTGCAAATTCAGAATCCCTTCGCGACATTGACATTCCATTTACTACAATCTCTCCGGGAGCGGTAGCGGCAGGAACTATCAGCCCGCCAGGACACATGCAGAAAGAAAAGACACCAACATCATTAACTTGTGCAGTGAGTTTATAACTCGAAGCCGGAAGATACATACTTCTCGGATTTTGTCTGTATTGAATTTCATCGATCAATGCCTGCGGATGTTCGATCCTTACTCCAAGTGCAAAAGGCTTGGATTCTGTCAGGATATTTTTCTTTTTCAATAAATAAAAAATATCACGCGCGGAATGACCGGTTGCAAGTATAACCGCATCTCCCGGGTATTCATCTTTTTCATTTACTATGACTCCTGAAATTTTTTCATCTTTTATAATTAGGTCTGTAACTAAAGAATTAAAATGTATCTCTCCTCCAAAGTTTAAGATGGTTTCTCTGAGTTGTTCGACAACGCCGGGAAGTTTATTCGAACCGATATGAGGATGAGTGTCAATTAAAATGTCTTCGTTTGCGCCATGCTCTACCAGTATTCTCAAAGCCTTAAAAATATCACCGCGCTTATGAGAGCGTGTATATAGCTTTCCGTCAGAATATGTTCCGGCTCCGCCTTCGCCAAAGCAGTAGTTAGAATCGGAATTAACTTCACTGAACTGCTGAATAGCTCTCAGATCTTTCCTTCTCGATCTTACATCTTTCCCTCTGTCAAAAATGACCGGTTTAATTCCATTTTCTATAAGTTCAAGTGCTGCAAAGTAGCCTGCCGGACCTGCGCCGACAATGATCACTTTTTTAATGTTGGAAACAGGTTTATAATTTTCTTTTATTACAGGTTCGGGTGGAGGAGATTCATTTATGTATAATTCAATAAGTAAATTTACAAGAGGAGTTCTGCTGCGGGCGTCTATTGATCTTCTTAGAATCTTAAACTCTAATTTATCTTCTTCCTTTATATTGCATTCCGATATTAAAAATTTTTCAAGTAGTTTATTATCAAAAGCATCTTTCGGAAGAATGGATATCTCAATTCTTTTTGTCATTATATTTTATTCTGTTCACTATTTATGTGAAAAAGTTATTTGTGAAAAAGATGAAGCTAATCAGACAATAATTCTCTTTGTTTTTTTGTCAGACTGCTGACAATAAGATCATAAGAATTATCAGTCATTTTTTTAAGTTCAGCATCAGATATTCTGCCTTCAAAATCTACTGTATTCCAGTGCTTTTTATTCATGTGGTATCCGGGCTGAACTTCTTCATATCTTTCTCTGAGATCAACGGCTTCTTCCGGATCACATTTCAGATTAACCTTAAGAGGAATGCTGAAAGAAGTGATAGCAAATATTTTTCCCGCGACTCTGAAACAAATAGTCTCTTCTCCAAAAGGGAAATCTTTTGTCACAGCGGGTTTGGAGAGACAGTATTTTGTGAAAGCATCAAGTTTCAAAACAGTATTGGGTATTGGGAAGTGTGTATTGAGTAAATAAAAACCACATAGTTTGTAATTTGTAATTTGTAATTTTTAACTGTTTTTTGTATCAGTCCATTTCCTTACTTCAACCGGTTTAAACTCTTTCATTTTAAACAAAAGGTTTTCGGGATCGGAATCAAATATTACCATATCAAGATATTTTTTCATTACAAATTCATTTTCAACTGCTTCGTATATAAACTCAATTAGTTTATCAAAATAATTATCAACATTCAGAATACCAATTGGTTTGGAATGAATGCCGAGCTGAGTCCAGGTCCATATCTCAAAGAGTTCTTCGAGAGTACCAATACCGCCTGACATAGCGATGAACCCATCTGAGAGTTCAGACATAAGAGCTTTTCTTTCATGCATTGATCTCACGATCCTTAGGTCTGTGACTTCATGCAAAGCACATTCTCTGATAACCAAATCTTCCGGTATGACACCAGTGACTTTACCATTAAACTGCAAAACAGTATTAGCTATCTCACCCATAATGCCGACATTACCACCCCCATAAACAAGGTCTATATTATCCGCCGCCAGAAGTTTGCCGAGTTTCTGTGCAGCTGTTAAGTGCTTAACACCTTTACCCGAGGATGATCCGCAGAATACACAAACGCTTTTCATTTTATACAATTATAAATTTACATTAATGGATATCACGCTTTTTTAAGATCTTCTTTTCGGGTCTTTTTTAAGAAAAAAGCGGCAATTAAAGAAGTTATAGTACCGCCTGCGAGAACATACAGCGTCTGCCGGATCATTTGCACATTAAGACCATAATCATATTTCACAATAGTGATCTCCGCATTGATCTCCTCTCTTGATGCATTATTTCCGAGCAAAACTTTCTGAGCTTCTGCACTCAGGTAATCCACATAACCGGGATTGATATATTCATAATACACATATACAAATACCATCATTATTACTGAAATGATAAGAGTAATAATCATTCCGGATTTGAATGCTTCATTGAAAGAAATGTATCCAAAATTTGACCGGAGTTTTTTTTCTTTAATCCCGAAATATATTCCGGCAAATGGTATAAAGAAAGCAATGATACTTATATATGAGCCAAATTGATGATAATTTGGAAAGAGCAAAGTATATACAATTATCATCCAGATAATAAGAAGGAATGAAGAAAACAATCCGTATTTGAATTCAGTCATAGAATTTATTATTATAAGAAAGACAGTAGTTTATATTTTCTGTCCGGTCAATTGTCTTTCACATCTTTAAGAAGTTCGCGGGCATATTCTGCATCATCCGGCATGACCCTGAATTGTACGGGACCTGTTATGGGATTAAAACCCGTTCCGAGTATACCTACTCCGAAGAGATCCTGCACACCTTCTCCTTTTGCAAGATATCTGATTTGCGCTTCATCCAGTATGGATTTTACTACTGCGATTATTCCCTCATGACCTGTTTCAAAAACCGTAACAAGTCTTTCGTGATCTTCCTTTTCCTGCTGATCTTTTTGTTCCTGATTCATAAATTTTTTTCCTCCAATCTTTGGATTTCAATTCAATTTATCAATGCAGATTTTCCGTTGGCTAAAGCCAACGGGAATGAATATTAGAAATTTATTTTTTAAAAAAACATACTGGATTATTTATCTTTTATAATTTCCCAGCCATATCTATTTATGAATTCATCTATTTCACATTCAAATGATCTCTTGGAATGATGTGATTCCTGATATTTAATATATTTCATGACTCTTTCGACATGTGATTCACTTACAGAAACTGTAAAGTAGTCATCCTGCCAGGAGAATTTGTCCAAAGTTAGATTGTTATTATTAATCCAGAATGATGATTCGCCTTTTATATGTTGTACAACATTTGATATTGTTTGTTGTTTTCCTAAAGAGATGAGGCAGTGTAAATGTTCTGTATATCCGTTTATAGATTGCAGGAATATATTTTTTTTTGAACAATTTTCTATAATATGTTGCTGAACACGATATCTGATATTGTTTGTCAGTAATGGCAGTCTGTACTTTGTGGCAAAAACAATATGTACCCAGATCCTTACATATGACATAATATTCTCTTTAATTATTTATTAATCCCGTCCTATAAATGGGACGGCAATGAATTTTTCCTTCACTTTACTTTGTCCCGTCTCATAAATGGGACGGCAATGAATTTTTCCTTCACTTTACTTTGTCCCGTCCCATAAATGGGACGGCAATGAATTTTTCCTTCACTTTACTTTGTCCCGTCCCATAAATGGGACGGCTATGAATTTTTCCTTCACTTTACTTTGTCCCGTCCCATAAATGGGACGGCAATGAATTTTTCCTTCACTTTACTTTGTCCCGTCCCATAAATGGGACGGCAATGAATTTTTCCTTCACTTTACTTTGTCCCGTCCCATAAATGGGACGGCTATGAATTTTTCCTTCACTTTACTTTGTCCCGTCCCATAAATGGGACGGCAATGAATTTTTCCTTCACTTTACTTTGTCCCGTCCCATAAATGGGACGGCAATGAATTTTTCCTTCACTTTACTTTGT
>JAGPCH010000089.1 GCA_018058125.1 Ignavibacteria bacterium
AATTATATGTACCTCCGAGTGATACAATTTTTTTCACACCTTCCATATCATCTATGTAAGCAACAGCTTCATTATTGTCATCAGGTATCAGACTTTTATTTGTATTCGGATCGGGATTCATTGAAGCTATCTCACCTCTGAGCGTAATGGTAGAAGGTACTTTGGTGTTATACCCCGGAAGAAGATTGACAAGATTTGTCAGCAAACCCGAATTAAATTCGGTCTGAAAATTCAGTCCGAACATGGAATTGTTTGTCGGCTCTTCGCCGATCCTTACTTTATCATTGAGCGTCTGCTGATTAAGATTTACAAAAGTAAATCCGAGACTGCTCTTATCCGATATTTTATAATCACCTTTGAAACCGAGAAATGTCTTTGAGGCAAGTGTAAACAGATCATTAGTTTCGTACGATATCCGCAGATCTTTAGACAGCAGCGCCGCCGCATTTCGTATCACGACCGTCCCTGTAGAATAATCAACTGTGTAATCTGAATTAACTTCAAGATTTCTTTCGCCTATCTTTACAATCACACTTCCCTGTACAATATTAAATCCAAGATTAATAGTATTACTGATTCCCTGCTCTCCTCTTGCGCGTCCGGTCATCACATAATTGTTTGAATTTGGAAGCAGTCTGGAATTTGCTTTGAGATCAGTATATATCTGAGGATACCAGTAAGTAGCAGAGTCAATTGTAATTCCGTTTATAGTATCTCTGAGATTATTTAAAAATGGTTTTAGAGTCGGGAAAATAATATAACCGTTTTCGGTATCAATGGTAGTTCCGGGTAAGAAATCAAAAAGGTTATCCGGTCCTCCGTTACGTCCGTTCGAGTATTTATCCAGTCCCATTATTGTAATGATAAATGCATTAAGATTTGGTATAGGAAAAGTCGGATTATAAATTCCCTCATTTATATATCTGATCTGAAAATCAAAACCATCTCTGACAATTTTGGAAACCGGAAGCCTGTAAATATTTTTCATTTTAAGCTCCCATGCATGGGTATTGGCTGGTATCAGTGTATTTACCTTTATCATTTTAAGTACAAGCGTATCAGTAGATCTTACATTTGTATCAGTGCTGATAGTACCAAACTGCTGACCTGTTGTAGTTCTTTTATATGCTACTCCCGCAAAATAATTATCCGGCAGACTTATCTTCAGAGTTATAAATCCGGCGTATTTATTTAATGAATATTCGGAAGGTTCAAGCTTTCTTACAACTCCGTAAGCGCTAACTCCCTGTACCGGTTCTAAAACTGATTTTAAAGAGTCGGCATATTTACCGGTCTCCTGTGGAATAGGACCAAGGTCAACGTGTAAACCCGCTTTCCTGTAACCGGTGGTAGTTACATCCGTCTGCACCCAGATCTCAAATGAATTCTCATCTACGCTAAGATCACTCGTCTGCTGACTAATACTTGTGCTGTTAAAATAATCCAGAAAACTTGCTTTATAGGCAGTATCAAGGAAATAATGATTATCGGAATAATCCCATACTTTCAGATTAAATTCCTGATCGACGGCACCTCCGCTGTAATCCTTAACTTCGGTCTTACTTTTTTTCTGAGAGACAACTGCAGAAAGCTGAAGAGCTCCGAGCTGAAACTCACCTATCACACCAAACAACGCCTGGGAAGATCCTATCAATCCTGAATTAGTCTGAAGCGATACGTTACCACCTTCTATTCTTTTTACTACTTCATCAGCATAGCCTTCGTACTTTATCTTAAGTTGATTTTCAAAATCAAATAATCTCTGAGTATTATAATCAGCATCTATAAATAATTTATCACCAACGGTACCCTTAGCAGTAAGCTGAACTTCCTGTTTGAAATTTATACTGTTATTAGAGTTACTGACTCCGGATATTATAGTCTGATCACTGGTATTATTCTGATAGGATGCGGTAATGTCAACTGCTCCGTTTATTTTCAAACTTAGTGTAGGGGGACCGAATATGCTTTCCGAAGTAAAAGGAAGAGGGATTGTTATGTCTGTTATTTTCTCAAAAAGTTTACTGATATCATCTTTTGTATTACCCTGAAATTTACTTGCTACTATTTCTTCAAACGACTTTTCATTATTTATATAACTTCTGTCTGCTATATAATCATCAAGAGAAAGCACGAGCGGTGCGCGGATAGGATGCCCATCCAGTGTTTCTGTAATAACTGCATTTCCCGAACTGTCAAAAGTTAATTCTTTTTTAATGCCTGATGCATCTCCAAGTAAGAAAGGTGATTTTGGTACAGCAAGATACGTTCCATATGAATACTCCGGAACATAAGTAAAATATTTAATACGAACGGTCGAATCCCCGACCAATTCATTTTTCACTTCATTTGTGAGTGATGAATCTTCAGAAAATACGCTGCCCGTATCATTAGGATTGGTTTTAACATAATTAAAATTGGTATTGCCTGTATTTCTTCTGCCTTGAGAAAAAGAAACATTGCTAATAACAAATAGAATTATTATTATTATCGAAACCGATGTGTAATTAAAAACTGTAACCTTGTTTTTAACTGAATTGAAATTCAATTAATGTGTTATTAAAATTGCTAAAATGTAATGTTTCTTCAATAAGCCGTTTTTTTTAATTATTAAATTAACTTCTTTAAAATATAGATTATTTCTTACCGATTTAAACACTCTTTTCAAGTTATATATACCTAAATTTGTTCCAATTATAATTATTAAAAATTTAACATTCAATGTTTAATATTAAAAACTTGTTTTTTTTCCTATTTTCTTTTTTACTCTTGTTTCCTATTAGAAATGTTTATTCCCAATTTGATCCGCATCCTGAATTAGACTGGTTCACTTTAGAAACGAAACACTTTTATGTTCATTATCACAGCGGCACCGAAAGGACTGCTCAGACAGTTGCAAAAATTGCTGAAGAAGTTTATGGTCCAATCACCTCTTTGTATGATTACAAACCTAAAGACCGGGTTACTTTTATCATTAATGACGTTTCAGATATTGCCAACGGAGCTACGGATTATTTCGGAAACAGAATTGAGATATATGCATCAGGTATGGATTATGATCTTCGGGGTACACACAACTGGCTTCGGAATGTTGTGACTCATGAATTTACTCACGCTATTCAGGTACAGGCTTCTTTAAAATACGGAAGTAAACTTCCCGCGATCTATCTTCAATGGCTTGGATATGAAAACGAGATAAGACCTGACGTGCTTTACGGATATCCGAATATTATAATTTCATATCCTCTTTCGGGTGTTGGAGTTCCTGCATGGTATGCCGAAGGAACTGCGCAATACCAGCGCCAGCAGCTTTCTTATGAATACTGGGATTCTCACAGAGACATGATTTTAAGAAGTTATATAAATGACGATAACCTGATGTCATGGGGAGAGATGGGTCAGTTTTCTTCCATCACAAGTTTAAAAGCTGAATCTATTTATAATCTCGGATTTGCGCTGACAAGATATATTGCAGAAAAATACGGTGAAAATAAATTAAAGGAAATTACTGAAAACTTAGGGGACTTCACAAATTTCAGCATGGACAGAGCTGTAAAAAAAGCGCTGGGCATTGACGGGAAACAACTTTACAATGAATGGAAAGCTTATCTAAAAAAAGATTATGATATCAGACTTACAGATGTAAGAAGCAGTATGATTGACGGATTGCTTATTGAAGAGATAGGGTTTGCAAATTATTATCCGCAGTTTTCTCCGGACGGTAATAAAATAGCTTATCTATCTAATCAGGATTTTGATTATGGTTCGACAGGACTATTCATATATGACATTAAAAAGAAAAAGAGCGAATTTGTTACTGCGCCGGTCGCAACTAATTATTGCTGGTCGCCTGACGGAAAAAAAATACTTTTTGCAAAAAGAAATTCACCTCCTACCATTCATCATGCTACTATTTATGATCTTTATGAATATAACCTTAAATCAAAAGAAGAAAAAAGATTAACTGAAAATCTCAGAGCATATTCTCCTTCATATTCTCCGGACGGAAAAATGATCTGCTTCGTTGTCAACAGAGACGGAACTCTCAATCTTGAGATCGCTGATGCAAACGGTAAGAATTATGATCCTATCACAGCATTCAATAACGGCGAACAAGTTTATAATCCGAAATTTTCAAGAGACGGAAAGAAAATTGTGTTTGATTATTCATTCGAAGAATCGAGAAAGCTTGCTGAAATTGATATTGAAACAGGCGCTATAGAATTCATACTTGATGATAAAGGAATAGATTACAGAAACCCTGTTTATTCTCCGGATGGAAAAAAATTATATTTTTCATCCAATAAAACCGGGATATTCAATATTTATTCTTTGAATATGGAAAACAATGAACTCAAACAGATCACAAATGTTTTAGGCGGAGCTTTTATGCCTTCTGTGGACTCTACCGGCGATATAGCTTTTGCGACATATAAATCGACCGGTTACAAGATAGCTATGATCAAAGAATTCAAGGAAAAGGATCCGACAGAGTTTGGTTCATACAAACAACCTGATAAACTGATCCCAAAATATGCTACAGAAGATTCTCTGAAAGCCGGCAGTCAGTATAACTGGGTGAAACTTAAGAACTTTAATGATAAAGATGTAACCAAGTATGAAAAAAAGCCATACAGCAGTAAGTTCACCCCTTTATCCATAGTTCCCGTTTTGAGATTTGATACTTATAAAAGAGCTAGTCAGTATAGTTTTTTTGAAGCAATAAAACCCGGACTGTACTTTTTCTCAAATGAAGCACTGAACAGATTTTCAATTTTTGGAGGAGCATCGATAAACAGTCAGGCTGAAAGAGATCTTTTTCTTTCCTTTGAATACAATAATGGTTTTCCATTCTTCAAAGATTTTTTCACAAAGCAGGTGAAGTTTCAGCCTAAGTTTACTCTCGGCGGATACAATGTAACAAGAAACTCAACAGTAAATATAGGATTTCCGACCGATACAATTTCGGATGACATTACTTACGATCTCTTGTCATTTGATTTCAGCATGGCGTTTAACATCATTAATAACAATCATCTGGTGGATGCCGGATATATGTTCTCGCAATATGATTATGACCTGGATGCTTTTGCAATACCCGGCAGCGGAATTTCAGTCCGATCGACCAATGAAACTTACTTCAAAGCAAATGATTTTTTCCTTTCCTATAATTACAGTTACACATTACCAAGCAGGAATTCTGATATTAATCCTATTGGCAGGAACATAGATATCCGATATGATTATGAGATTAGTGATATAAATCCATCTATTGAAGTTAGTGATGACGGAACAGTGTCAACCAATTACGAAACCCGAAACCTGAATAAATTATATGGAGAAATATCTCAGTCTATAGGTTTATTCAACAACAATCACTCTCTTACATTAAAACTTACCGGAGGTACGATATTCGGACCACCTGTTGAATCTTTTTATGATTATTATGCTTCAGGATTACCGGGAATGAAAGGTTATCCTTTTTACTCTATCGGAGGAGGAAGAATGGCTGTTGCAAATTTGACTTACCGAATGCCATTGATTCAAAGAATAGATACAAGAATTTCACCTTTGTATCTGGATAAACTTTATCTGTCTCTCTATGGTGACTATGGGAATGCATGGAGCGGCAATGCAACTGTGCTTGATCAGTTTAAGACAGATGTTGGAGCTCAGCTCAGACTTCAGGCTTTTTCTTTTTATGTATTTCCGACAAGTATATTTTTTGATGCAGCTTATGGATTTAATCAATTTTCCAATGTATATAATGATCAGTTATATACTTATGGGAAAGAATGGAATTTTTATTTCGGAATGCTCTTTGGATTTGATATCTAGCAAATCAAAAAAATGCAATGAATATATAATTTAAGATTGAAAGAGTTTCTTAAATTCGTTACTTTGCACATTGTAATTTTAATATCAGCAATAAAATATGCGCCCGTAGCTCAATCGGATAGAGCAACAGCCTTCTAAGCTGTAGGTTACTGGTTCGATTCCAGTCGGGCGTACAAATTAAAGTCTGTAATAGCGGTAAGTTTTTTTTACCGCTATTTTTATTTACTCAGATTACAACTGCAGTAAATATACTATTTTGCATCTGTCTTATAAAATTCCCCTTCAGTATTTATTTTCAAATCTGTTTCCGGAAAATCTTTTTCAGTAAGTTCCTTAATGAGTTTTGCAGCTTTTAATTCAGGATCCGGGACAGGGTATCCTCCGTCTATTTGCCTGAATGAATAAATTTTTCCCTTCACGAAATTTCCGTTCTTATCAAGATATATTTTCAGCATAGGGGCAATGCCCTGAGTCCCATAAATACTGAATTTTCCATAAGTACAGAAATTTCCCAGGCTGTAAGCTATCAATTTATTTTTATATAACTCCAACGCTCTTGGCACATGTGGACCGTGACCAAGCACAATATCCGCACCTGCATTTATTACGGAATGCGCAAATTCAAAAACATCTCCCCGGTCTTCCTCCAGGAAAAATTCCTTTCTCTTAGTTACTCTTACTGCCGAGCTGCCTTCTGCGCCACCATGGAATGACACTATTACAATGTCACATTTTTCTTTAAGCTCTTTTACGGTTTTCACAGCATTTGC
>JAGPCH010000090.1 GCA_018058125.1 Ignavibacteria bacterium
AAAGTCCAAATGTTAATATTACCTTTTTTCCGGTTAAATTAAATTTGTCCTTGTAAAATGCCGGATCAAGAAACGGAACATCATGAGCGCCGTGAGGAATGAATTTGACCTTATGTTCAGGTATTGTTCCGTTACTGATCAGCATATCATATGACCTTTGAGACTGTACTACAATGTAAGAAGACCTCTCACAGATCTCCTGCAAAATCTTTGCTTCTTCCTTTGAAGGATTCTCAAGAACAGTATGAAGAGTAGTTACAACAGGCTTGTTAAGTCTGTCGATCAGATATAAAATATTTGATCCCGCTTCACCACCAAAGATTCCATATTCATGCTGAATGTTGATAACATTATTATCCGACAGATTCAGATAATTTGCCGCTTCTTTAAAATCTGTAACACTTTTGTCATTAATTTCAAAATTAACATCTGAAGAATATTTATATCCTTCCCGAATGTCATTCAGTGTTGTTATACTCACTTTATTTTCTCCCGACCCAAGCTCTTTAATAGAACCGGCAAGGTCGTTTGAAAATGTTGCTATACCGCATCTTCTTGGGACAAAAGATGAAACAATGTTAATTCCAAAATTCTCTTTCATTATCTTTTTATATTTTATAATTACTTAAATAGTCTAATATCTCTTTGATTGAAGCTGTAGCAATTGCTACTGATGAATCAGCTGCTCCGTAATACATTATTAATTCATCTCCTTTTGCAATGACTCCGCACGGGAATGTAACATCCGGAACGTCACCTACTCTTTCATATTCTTCCATCGGACCAAAAACCCACTCGTCGCTTCTTCTTATGACTTTATTAGGATCGTCAAGATCAAGTAATGCAAGACCTAATCGATAAAGAGAACCGGCTGCAGTGGTTTTGACTCCGTGATAGATTATAAGCCAGCCTTCCGATGTTTCGATCGGCTGAGGACCAAGCCCGACTTTATATGCATCCCACCAGCTTCCTTTTCTTGCCGGCAGTAAAACGACACTGTCTCCCCAGTGTTTCATATCATTTGAAAATGAAATCCAGATATGAGCTCCTAACAAATTACTGACCGGAGATGGACGATGAAGCAATACCCATCTGTCTTTAAACTTTCTTGGAAACAAAGAAGCATCTTTGTCATCGGGAGGCAGTATTGTGCCGTATCTTCTGAATGATTCAAAATCTGTAGTGGTAGCAAGTGAAACCAGTGGTCCGTTCTCTGAAAAGGAAGTATAAGTTATTGCATATGTATTGTCTTCGTTTTCCAGTTTTACTATACGCGGATCTTCGATACCGTAAATATCTTCAGGATACTCATCCGGTTTCGGAAGAAATGTTGGATGCTTGTCAATTTTCCATTTGGTAAATCCGTCACTGCTTATTGCTTTACAAAGATGCGAGCTGCCACGCATATCTTCTACTCTCGCTAATATAAGTGTTTTATCCTTGTAAATGGTAGAAGCAGCATTAAAAACTGAATTAACCTTGTACGGCCACATGGATGCGGTAAGTATTGGATTTTTTTTGTAACGCTTGAACAGGTTACTTCCCTGAAATGAATATGTCATTTTATCGGTCATGTTTTCTTAAATGTTTTTAAATGATCTGAATCCAATAGTGATGATTAAGTATTAAAATTTCAATATTGGTTGATAGGATCTGTACGTATATAATGTGAGGATATATTATAAAGGTACTATAAGTTACCTTATCTCACAACGATTGTCAAAATTACTGATTTTTTAATCACATAATTATTTTCTGTAAAAATTCCTGCTTCGTTTACACAACCCCGTCCCGCATTCTTCTTATCAAAAAGCTCCGCAAGTTTTCACTTGCGAAGCTTAGGGGATATTAAACAAAAATTAGTTTACTGAACCATGTCAATTATTTAGAACTTGAATTCTATTCCGCCTAATCCCGTAACAAAACTCCTTGTTCCGCCTTCAAGAAAAACCATCTGATATTTTGTTTTTAAGATCAGATCCACAGACTTGCTTGCCTGCATTGTAAATCCGGGTCCTACATTAAATCCGAAGTTTGTACTTGATTGTCTGTCTACATATGTAGCTCCTTCACCGTAAGCATCCTGTGAAAAAACATAAGCTCCTACGCCTGACTCAATAAAAAAAGTAGATTTCAAATTACTTTTTGTAAAATAATAACGCGGTCCTGCGGATATTTCAAAATATGCGGAATGCGGGGCATTAGGAACACTGGTACTCAGACTGTAATATCCAATATTTGAAAAAATCCCTAATTCTCTGTTCAGTCTGATCGCGCCGTCCAAAGCTCCGCTGAATCCTGCCTGATACGTATTACTGAATTCACTTACGGGAAAAATACCTCCGGCCATTGGACTCAAAGTGAATATCGGAAATTTAGCCGGTGTGACCTTTACCATATCTTTTGTAAGCGGAGTATATGAAACCTGTGCACTTACGAAACCGGTTAGAATAAAGGCTGACATAAATACCAGCATGAATAATTTGTATATATTTTTAATCATTTTATTACCTTCTTTTTAAAAGAAACCATTATTGGTTTCCGTTTAATACAAAATACATACAACCTGTAAAATAAAATATCGACCATAAGGATGAAAAAGGTATGACATCCCCCATTAATGTTTTGTATTTTTTTAAAATTGAATTTTCCAGTTTGAATAAATGTTTCTGAATAGTTTTCAAAACTATATTAATGAATAATAGGGCAGTCAAATAACCATCCTTTTATATTTAATTTTTTTTTATCAACTGCACTCAGGGAATTTGAAAGCAATTTCATATTTCTAAAGCCGGAGATTGTAAGATGTTATTGTTTGGGCTGTTCCTTTTATGTTCACTTATACTTAATCAGGCACACCATTCCTGTCATCATCCTTAAAAGCTTTCAGACAGTTTTTGAAATTATCTTTTATATTGTTATCTATATCATTTGTATTTGCCGGATTTGTCGGATCAAGATAAACGTCATTATTTAAAAACCAGATGTACGGCTTTACAAGGAGAGTAATGTATGATTTGGATTCTGAATTTACCGATACACTTACCGGGAAATTCAGTATCTGATGAGCTGACTTAGTTGATTTATAAACAAAGCGATTTCCAAGATATCTGCCTTTTACAATAACGGAATATCTTCCGTTAGAATCAGCAAACTCCGGATCGGGTAATGCTTCATTGTCATTTAGTTTATGTATCTCAAACTTAACTTTATCATATTCTCCTGCGGGTATTATTGCTGAACTGATCTGATTTACTCCTGATGTCAGATTAAGAAAAACAACGAATGGTCCCGTTTTGAAATTAGTCGAATCCTGATTATTGTTTGCAACATTAAGCTTAATATCCTTAATTAATATTTTCACAGTATCTAGTATAAGAATGTTTTGTGAATCCCCTATTGAATCCATTGAACCAATTGAGCTTAATGTGAAGTTATCAACCGGTGCGGGTGTAACTGATGAATCACTGCAGGAATATAGAAATGTTGTAATTAGTATTACTGCTAAAATCAGTACTGTGATCTTTTGCTTTAATATTTTCATTATAATTTTAAATTTTAATTTTCAATTGTCATTTGAGACACTTTTATTTTTTACCTTTTCCATCATTCTTTCCGTTGTTCTTATTTCCTTTTTCCTTATCATTGTTCTTGCTGCCATTTTTATCTCCTTTGTTCTTATCATCATTATCATTACCATTTTGTTTATCACCATTGTTTTTACCACTTTTCACATCATTATTCTTTTCTTTATTCTTATTACCGTTGTTATCCTTGTTATTATCTCCATTGTTTCCGTTATTATTGTCACTGCTGTTATCTTTTCCTGAGTTCTTATTCTTGTTTTCATACTTATCATCATTTCTGGAATTTTTCTCATCGTAATTTTTCACAACCCAGTCGTCATATTCTTTATATGATTTCGGGACTACCATAACTCTTTTATTTCCTTTGTTTTTAAACTTTTTAAAGCTGGGCGAATACACATAATACTCACCATTGCTGTATATAACTTCTTTATAATTTTTAACATGATGCAATTTTATGAACTCAATACTTCTGCCATATATATTTTGCATTATTGCGACATCAGGACCTAAATTAGTAAGGATGTTATTAATAACAACAATGCCGTCCGTTGCGGTCATATCTTTCATCAAAATAGTATTCTCATCATTATTGGATATTGTCTGATATTTATAAACTGCAGGTTTCAGAAAATATTTTTTTTCAATAATTACATAGTCCTTATCATTTATTATCTGTTGATTTATAGAATTGTTTACAACATAAGCCGATGGTGGAAGCGGAGCCCATGATACATATTCTTCGTTTTCTTTCCAGTCAACCCATGCAGGAGCCCATACTCTTCCGGGTACCCAGAGCCAGCCAGCTGTTGGAGAATTCACCCATCTACCGTAATGAGAAACGGTTTCTTCCACCGGAGTAGGCGCTTTAAAATACCAGCCGGCATCCGTATTGATCCATTGACCGTTTGTGTAAGGTTTAAATACCGGCGCTTCGCCTGAGACTGATACTCCCAGATCTACTGAAGGCTTCCAGACAAAAACCATGCTCTCATTTACATCTGCGGCATTAGCTTCTTTTACTCCGAGTATATTATTCAGTGAAAAATTATTTTCATCTGTACTTTCAGGATGTATCTGAGCGGTAATCGGATCGAGACCAATTTCAACAGGTCTAACCTGTATCCATTCCCCATGCCCGGATAGCTGATCATAAAAATCCTTATAATCTACAGTCAATAAATCCTCATCGGATTCCGTAAAATCTTTTTCTTCAATTAATGCCTCTTCAGAATTTTCTTCTGTCTGTTCAACGCTGACATTTTTATATGCTGACTTTGAGCAGGAAGAAATCATAAACAATGATAAGATCAACATAAATGATCCGGCTATTTTTAATATCAATTTAATTTTCATAAGATTAACTCTTTAATTTGTTTATATATGCTTTAAAAATTTTTAAAATTTAAAATCTACACCGACTTCTAGTGAGTTGAAGTCAAAGTTTCCAAGACCAAACCTTGCAACTCCCGCAACACTCGGACTAAAAAAGTATCTTGCACCTGCCTGTCCCCATGTCCAGAAACCGTTTTCTTTGGATGAGCTGACGTTTGAAGAATAGACTCCTAAAACCAAACCTACGAACGGAACAAATTGTCCGGTACCGATCTGATTGAAATTAAAGTTAGCCTGTCCTCCGATAAATACATTAGAGTAACTTGGTGAATTTTTTGTAACATTTGAATATCTGAGTAATGCCCCTAAACCAAAGGTTGCAACTCCTGTTTTGACAATTTGATTTTCGTAATTGAATCCTAAGGTAGCTGAACTATTGCTTGGCCATAATCCGATCGTTCCGCCTAATAGATTATCACCCTCACCCATCTGACCGTATGAAGTTGAAATTGCACATAGGAACATTATCATTGTAATAATTACTGTTTTCATTTTTTTTATTTTTAATTTTTGAAAAGAATGGCTTTTATTGTAATACAAACTTACGATTAATAATATCATAATAGAATCGCCCATAAGTATGAATAATGGACTATATACCATTTACCTTTGGTGATAAAATTAATTCTGGATAATAGAGATACTGTCGGCTATTGATTTGATAGATCCTTCTGAAGCGGAGAAGTTAGCTACTTCAAGACGGGAGTGTAATGCGAGTTTTTCCAGTATGTTATGTACGTGGCTCTTTACCGTGAATGCCGAAATTTTTAATTTTGTGGCAATTTCTTTGTTGGTCATTGCATCGCTTATCAACTCGATTACTTCTTTCTCTCTTTTAGTCATCCGGACTGCTTCTTTAACCTTGATATTTCCTTTCTTAATTGCGAATTCAATGATCTGTGAAAAAAGAGATTCCGTCATATTCTCAGGCAAGACTTTTTCACCTATTGATACAGATCTTATGGTAGATAGAAAATCAGCAAGAGAAGCATCCTTTAAAATAAAACCGCTTGCTCCCGCTTTTATAAACTGAAGAATATCAGCCTGCACAGGTACGAGATCCATAACAATTAATTTGGAATCGGGAAATTCCTTTTTTACAACTTCTACCATATGCAGACTGTTACGGCTTCTCAATCCAAGATCTATAAGAATTACATTTGGCTTTAACTTATGTATCTGGAGTATTGTACTTTCCTTATTTCCCGAAGTGGAAATAATTTTGATATCTAAGTGCGGTTTAAGCAATGCTGCCATTCCGTTTCTAAGGATCTTATTGTCTTCTATCAGAAGTAATCTTATCTTTGCATTGGTTTTTTTCATTATTATTTATTAACTCTTTTCATTTAAATTTATTTTTATTTTTATCCATTTTCCACCTAAAGTTCCGGATAAAACCTCTTCTTTTTATAATAGTCATTGCCGGCATGAAAGCTGTTGTACTGCCGGCAAAGACTGACAGTGTCCCGGTCAAATTTTCAAACCTGTTTCTTTTTGAGATTTCTGAATGTAACCATCGATTATTAAAGAACTTTTCGACCCTGGATCAGCCGGATGATCAGAATCACAACTGCGATAACCAGCAGAATATGTATAAAGC
>JAGPCH010000091.1 GCA_018058125.1 Ignavibacteria bacterium
ATATCTAATTGATTAATACTTGATAAATACAGATACACAATACACAATACTCAATACACAATACTCAATACTCAATACTGCTTCAATCGCTCCACACATGAAACCTCATCCCATACGGATCCGCAAACATCATGCTTTTCTCACTGTACACTTTCGTAACTTTGCAGCCTTCGTTTTCGAGTTCTTCGCGGGCGGCTTTTACGTCTTCGGTTTTAAATTCAAAAAATGTCAATCCCGTATCTGCAGCTTCCATATAAAAATTCATCCCGCCTTTTTTAAAATGAGTTTCTGTTTCGGAAGTTGAGACTACCTCCATCCCTAGGATCATCTCATAAAACTCCTTTGCGTTTTTATAGTCCTTTACCTGAAAGGCAATGTGAGGACTGAATTCGAATTTCATGGTATTTTAGTTTTTATTTATGATAACTGTAAATTAGTCTTCGCTGAGTTAAAATTGAATTAAAAAATGGCATCCGAATTATCCCAACACCATTTCTTTAATTTAAAATTAACCGATCAACTAATTAACCAAAAAAGTACTGTCATTCCCGCATTCTTTTAGCGGGAATCCAGATGCTTATAAAAAAGAATACACTTATTCGTTCCTCAATCATTCAGCAGAGATTAATCCCGTAGGGATTAAGTATCAGTAGAATCTAAATATAAAAGCAAATCAATACCTTTAGGGATTGCGTATTTTTCCAAATCAAACGAGAGATAGAAAATTAATTTAAATATTATTTGGATTATGCTGTAAGACATTTATTCAATTCCTGGTTTCCCGCTCAAAAGCACGCGGGAATGACAAAACCGGAGATAATCCTGTAGGGATTATGTATCGGTAGAATCTCCGGGGAAATATTCAAATCAGAATAATAGGTAATAAAATGTAATTAGAGATACTCTTTTACAATGATTATTTTTGTATGAACAAAACATTAATCAAAACAAATACAATCATGGAATATACATTCAACAAAACACTCAAAGGAATTTCCTACGAAGACGCATTAATCAAAGTAACTGACGAACTAAAGAAAGAAGGCTTTGGAATTATCACCGAGATAGACGTTAAGGAAACATTCAAAAAAAAACTCGATCTGGATTTCAGAAAATATAAAATTCTCGGAGCATGCAATCCCGGTTTTGCTCATAAGGCTATTGAAACAGAAAGCAGGATCGGTGCGTTTCTTCCGTGTAATGTTATTGTTCAGGAACTTGAAACCGGCGAGATAGAAGTTTCAGCCGTCGATCCGGAGGCTTCAATGTCTTCTGTAGATAATCCTAATCTGGGGATCATTGCCTCTGAGGTCAGAGACAATCTGAAAAAAGTGATCGACTCACTCTGATCACTTACCTCGAAGACTCTAAGACTCTAAGAATTCTCTAAGAAGAAATTTTATTTTCATCGGTGAAGTCCGGAAGAACACGAATTTTCACAGGAGGAGAAAAATATCCACAAAATTGTCATTCCCGCGTGCTTCTGGCGGGAATCCAGGAAATTAATAAACAACTTACATTTAATTTGACTAGGAATTATCTTAAACTATCATCTCTTTGTTTCATTACTTGCAAACTCTTTCTTCGCCAATATAACAAATAAAAATCACCAAAGGCTTTTCTAAGATTTAACAATTGAACATTGATTATGCTCCAGTCGTGGTATGGAAATTTGTGTAAGACAATTCAAGAAAAATATTAAAGAATTTGTATCTATAAATCTTTTTCTTAATTGAATTATTTAATATCAATAAAAATGGATTCCCGCCAGAAGCACGCGGGAATGACAAGACAGAGGCAAGTATTATCTACTACTATATTCTGTTGCGGGGATTCTTACGAAGCATTTTAATCGGCGGAGAAAATAATTCTAACTTTGTTTTTCTTTGAATCTTAGAGTCTTAGAGTCTTCGAGGCAAAGAACAGAAACGGTTCAGTACCGACGGAACATACACTCATCAAACGCCGCATATTTCCTGAATCCGATCTTCTCATAACATTTAATTGCAGCTATATTGTTTTCATGTACATTCAAACCGATGAGATCAACTGTTTTAAACAGATCCCTGCAAAGCTCTGCAGTTAATTTTGTACAAATAGACTTTCCCGAATAAGCCGGTTTGGTCGTAATATTTCCCAGAGCTGCAATTCTGTAATCAGCCGAGTAAACATGTATTCCGGAAATCCCAGCCAGCTTATCTTTATCAAAATATCCGAAATACTTACCCGTCTCAAGCATCCGTTTATCAAACCAGTTATCCGGATAACTCTCTTTGTAAAACTCCAGTATGTCATCGAGTTCAGAAACCTTCAGTCTTCTGATATTGTTGTCGCCTTTAATCTTTAACAACTCGTCCTTGTTCTTCTCCGGTAAATACATTTTAAGATATCTTCCGCCGGGTTCATAATCGTGATCTTCCATTAATACATCTTTCAGCCCGGGAGATAAATGAGCATAAAATTTTTTAGGGAGATCATCTTTGATATTCTCAATAAACGTTTTCATTTCAGAAGATTCGTTTTCACAAAAAGCCAGCAAGACCGGGAGGTCGGAGCCTTTGTATAAAAGAGCAACTTGTTTAAGTTCGTAATCATAATCCGATCCAAACAATCCGAACCATTCCGTATATTTAAAAAAGAAATCATCAAGATCGCCGAGCAGATAAATATTCAGCGGAAGATTTTTCCTGAAATACGTCTCGAGAATTTTTTTGTCTCTGATCTTTTTTATTTTCAAATTGTATTTTTAATGATTACATTTTTTTGCCTCGAAGACTCTATGGCTCTAAGTATTCTCAAAGGAGATATATTGTGTTGATAAAATTATTCTGTAATAGGAAATCAATATTCCCAATTCAACAATATACTTTGAATTTGTTTTGCTGTTTTTCTTAGAGACTTTGAGACTTAGAGACTTTGAGGCAGAGCGATTCCTGCCTAAAAATTCTTGTCTAAAATAACTAACTTTGTCTCTATTTAAAATTTTAAAACCCATTACATTAATGAAAAAAGAGTATCTTGAAAAATACTGTGAACTTATAATAAAGGTCGGAGTGAATCTTTACAAAGGTCAGAGTTTAATGATCGGCAGCAGCATTCATAATTCAGATTTTGCGCTGGAGCTGGCTGAGACTGCATATAAGGCAGGCGCAAAACATGTCGAAATTTTATATTTCAGCAACGTTCTTAAAAAAATAAAAATTAATAACACTGATAAAACGGAGGACTTAAAATTTATTCCCGCTTTTTATACAAACAGAATTCAGGAAGCCATAGCCGATGACTGGGCTTTTATCAGAATAGATAACCTTGAGGAGATCGACGAACTAAAATCCGCTGACACCGAAAAACTCGGTATTATTATGAAAAAAGAGCAGGAGATAAATTCTTCCATGTCAACAGCTGTTTCTACCGGTAAGATCTGCTGGTGCATTGTAGCAGCTCCAGGACCTAACTGGGCTGCTAAAGTATTTAGTGATCCTCCCTCTGAGGAGAATACAAATAAACTTTCCAATAGTCTTATTAAAGTATTAAGGCTTGATAAAGATGATCCGGTGGAAGAGTGGAGACTTCTCGGAAAAAAATTAAAGGAAAGAAGCGACAAACTTGACGAAATGAAAATTGACAAGCTTATTTATAAAGGACCCGGGACAGATCTCGAGATAGGTCTTAATAAAACCAGCTTATGGAAAGCCGGCTTCACTACAGCAAAGAACGGAAGAGATTTTATAGCAAATATTCCGACGGAAGAAGTTTTTACAACACCTGATTATAAAAGAACCAACGGAAAAGTCAGAGTTACTAAACCTGTGAAAGTCCTTGAAAATTTACTTACCGGCATCTGGTTTGAGTTTAAAGACGGAAAGATCATAGATTTCGGAGCAGATGAAAAGAGAGATTTGCTGGAAAAATATTTTGCAATAGACGAAGGAGCAAATTATCTCGGAGAAGCCGCGCTTGTAGACAAGCAGTCTGAAATTCATAAAAGCGGTCTGATCTTCAACAGTATTCTTTATGATGAAAACGCCGCCTGCCATATTGCGCTCGGCAGAGGAATTGCTACATGCCTGAGTAACAAAGATGAGCTTACTTCTCCCGAAGAAATGAAAAAGAACGGATGCAATTATTCTCTCGTGCATACTGACTTTATGATAGGATCAGATGAGATCAATGTTACTGCAGTTACTCAGGATGGCAAACAGATCGAGATCATTAAGATGGGTGAGTTTGTAATTTAAATAAACGATTTACATTTTTCTTAAAATCCCGTTAACTTTAAAAAGTTTTCGGGGTTTTTATTTATCTTAATATTGTACTGATTTAATAGTCAAAATTATACTTTTTTCCTTTCACTGCACACCCGTAATATACCTGATCACCGTTTACATTTACATAAATTGCATAGTCATACTGAATACCTGTCTTAGTATCCGTGCAACTTTCTTTCTTTAACCTGATCTCAATATTATATCTCTGAACAAGATTATGACTCTTGTATATTATCAATCCATCTTCTTCAGATGGTTCGTTATAAAAAAAATAATAAGTCTTCTTCTCGCCGGGCACAATCAGTTCGATCAGATTTTCAAACTTTGAGATCTGAAGTGACCAGCTGTTGCCTGTACCTATTCCCCAGAAGTCATATGGCACGCAGGTATTGTTCTGATTTTTTCTTTCCATACTGATTACGTCATTTACTCTGATTGTTCTCGGATATTTCTCACCGGTTGCCGTGTTTTCAGTATTCTCCAGCTTACCTTTGATCTTTACATAAACGGAGTTATAGACGCTTTTCTCGCTGAACATTTTTGAATACTGACCTTCCAGTTTCTTTGTATCATCTGCAACCCAGTATACTGAGTCAGGGTATCTGCAGTCTCTGAAAGTCTTTGTATTTAAATTTGTAATAAAAATGCCTTCAAAAATATTGCTTTCGGAAGAATTTGAATTTTCAGAAAGGTTAGAATCAGTAGCGGCTGTATCACCCGGAATATTATCTGCTGTATCGCTTGAAACATTTCCTGTTAACTCTTCTGTTACAACTGTGTCTGTTTCAGGAACCTGTGTTTCGGGCTGATCTTTACATGCGGCAAATAAAAGGAAAAAGCAAAAAATATATCTGTACATTTTATAGTTTAATTCGGAAATATAAAATTATGTGTATAAATTAAAATTTATATGAATCAAAAGCGAATCAAATTTGAGTATTACAGAGGTTATCAGATTACTTTGCATTTATTTTTCTTTTCTTACTCCATGCCGGCTTAGTCTTTAAGACTTTCTTATATATCCTGCAGTTTTCTATATGAGCCCCCGGCAGATAACCGGTACTCATCAGGAATTCATTAACGATCTCACCGCCGGTAAACAGAAAAGTCTTTTTGAAAAGCTTTGTCCACTCCTCTTTGGTTTTTAAAGTTAAATGATTTTCATCAAGCCAGTTTTTAAATGAACCGTATTCCTTCTGTAATGAGATTATTATCTTTGCATTTTCTATGGCAGCATTTACCTTAAGTCTGTTTCGGATTATACCTGCATCTGAAAGCAGTCTTTGTCTTTCCTTTTCATCATAAGAGGCGACTTTTTTTATCCTGAAATTATGATATGCTTTATTAAAATTTTTCTGCTTGTTGAGAATGGTCGTCCAGCTCAGTCCTGCCTGATTTATCTCCAGTACAAGCCTTTCGAATAATTCATTATCGTCCTCAATTGGAAATCCGTATGCAGTATCGTGATAGATCCTGTGTACATTCCCGGTTTCCATTAACTCTACCGCTTCGCAGTATGAACTTGCCATATTGTTATGTGTTTGATTTTATAAAAAGCATTTATAATTTAATTACCATTCACCGGCATATATAAGATCCATGCCGCCTTTCTGCTTCAGGTAAATGTATTTTGTATAGATTATCTGTCTGAAATGAAGATAATCATGCGCAAGCCAGTTGGACAGAAAAAACTCTGCAGACATTCCGCCGAATTTAGGATGAATGTATTCATTCTTCCACTCGGGATCTTTAAATGAATTCAGCCATTCTACAGATTTATTTCTTTCATAAAGAAATTTTTCCAGCGTTTCATTATAATTCCATTCGGTATAATTCTTGCTTTTTACCCAGCCCTGAGGATCGATCTCAGGCGGATCACCTTCGGTTTTCTCCAGTGTGTGTTTCACTCTTGCTCTGAAATCCAACAATTCTTCTTCGTAAAGATGGCAGACTATTTCCAGCTGACACCATTTATTTTCTGCAGGTCTGAACAAATATTCATCCTCGGAAATATCTGAAAGTAAACTTTTAAATGTATTTACATTATTAATTAATTTACCGGTAATAAATGCATGTTCCATTTTTAAAAATTATTTTTAAATTATCCGCAACAGGCTTTTCCATTCTGAACAGGCGGACATTTGACAGAGCCAAAACTGCAGAACACGCAACAGTCTCCGGGCTTGGGCTTTAAGAGTTTTTTACAATTTTCACATTCGTAATACCACTGACAGGAATTCAAAGACATCTTTTCTTCTTTTGAATGACCGCATACGGGACAGGTTATCGTTGAT
>JAGPCH010000092.1 GCA_018058125.1 Ignavibacteria bacterium
TATTCCCAGAAAGCTCCCGAAGAATTTTTGAAAAGTTGCTCCTGTGAATCCCATCAAAGCTGAAACGTCAACCTGCAGCAGCATAAGTATCCTGCCAAGATCTATAGGATTGAGAGAGGTGAGAATTATTATGAATTTATCTATCGGGTAGTCATTGAAAAAATAAATAATCAGAAATACCAGTCCGTCAAATATAATAGTGAGATAAAGCCATATTATTATAGATAAACCTATGCCTTTGACCTTGTCTTTATTTAAAACTGAAGAAAGAAATGCCAGCGCTGTAAAAATGAATGTAAGACTGATTCCGGTAACGATAAGATACAATCCCGAGAATGAAAAGCCGTAAAGCATCACCGGCAAACCAACGCCGATCAGAAAACCAATCGATAAAGAAACAGATAACGCAAGATACTCAGCGCGGAAAATATTTTTACGGTTTACGGGCTGAGTAAGAAGGAATTGTATGAACTCTTTCGAATTATAAAAATGGATCGTTCCGAATATCAGACTTATCAGCGGCACTATAAACAATATTAAATTTAGAATTGTGATCACGGCTTTGGATGAATCATGTCCGATATAGATTATTGAAAAACTCATCACCATAAGTATCAGACTGTAGATCAGTATGAACTTATTTCTGAGCAGATCAAATAATATGTATTTAAATATTTTGTTATCCATTTTATTATTATAAACTTATTCTTTTTCCTGTAATACTCTCGTGATAGCTTTTCCGAGTCTTTCACCCGAACCGTTTTTTATGTCTTTTACAGGTAAATTCAGTTTTACTGAACCATCAAGAAGATAGACTATTCTGTCAGCAAGTTCATCCATCTCGGAAATAATATGTGATGAAATAATCAGAAGCTTATCTTTTTTCTTTGTGTCTAAAATTTTTGATTTGAGTATTTCTGTTGAAAGCGGATCGAGACTGGCTGTGGGTTCGTCAAGTATCAGTATTTCCGGATCAAACAAAAATGCCAGCGAAGCAGTAACTCTTTGCTTATAACCACCGGATAGCTGTCCGAAATATTTTTCATAGATTTTATGGATCTTAAATGATTCTATCAGTTCTTCATCGAGATCTTTGTATCTGCTTCTGATATCTTTAACTATTTTAAATAATTCTTTGACTTTCAAATTCTCAGGATAGTTTGCAATCTGCGGCATGTAGCCGATATTGTTTCTGTAAAGGAACTGATCTTTTGTATCTTCACCATTAACAAGTATCTTACCTGACTCAGGTATCACCAGTCCGAGAATTGATTTCAGCAGTGTGGATTTACCCGAACCGTTTGGTCCCATCAGTGCTGCTACCTGACCTTTTTCGAGTTTAAGATCGATACCGTTCAGCGCTTTGAACTTACCGTAACTCATCTGGATGTCTTTTATCTCAATCATCTTAATTAAATGTGATCTTTTTCATTTCAGGACTTTCATCTATTAAAGTCACAGGAATTATTACAGGCATAGCTTTTTCTGTTACATCTATCAATTCAACAATAAAACTTCTGAGCAGTATTATACTCTCAGGTACTTTATCGACTATCATTGAATACAGGCTGACCGGTCTGTAGGGAACATCACCCGTACCGTTTTTATCCAGATCATACCCGTCATATTTGTCCCAGTAATTTCCGGAGTATATGTTTTCGCTTTTCGAACTGTTGGAAGAAACATCAAAAGTATTACTCAGATAATTATTCCCTGTGAATTTATTCTCCATGCAGTTTCCAAGGATCTTTGTAGCCCAGCCGTTACTGTTGAATTCATTATTCTCTACAATGACCTTATCAGATCCTTCCATGTAAATAGCTGTAGTATTTTTATAAAACAGATTTCTCCTGACAAGACTGTGTGTAATATCTTTAAGCAGAAGACCGTAAGAAGCCGGTCCCCAGTTGTCTTCAAATCTATTATCCAGCATCTCTATATTCTTTGTGTACATCACGGCTACACCCGCTCCGTTTTCACGGAAGAGATTTTCTTTGTAAACATTACTGTCAGAGAACATAAAATGCAGACCATATCTTAGATTGTTGTGACTGTAATTTCCTGTCATTGTTCCTTTGGTTACAAACTCAAGATAGAATCCGTCTCTGTGTCCGGAGGTTTCATTGTACTCTAAAGTTATGTTACTGCATTTCCATAAATGAATAGCATTTCCCGAAGATGTTTCGGTCTCTGCCTTTCCGGAGATCTTATTGTTTTTAATTAAGCAGTGATTGGCTTTTGCAAGGTAGATAGCGAAGAATGAATCTTTGATAATGTTATTTTCGACAATGCAATGATCAGAGTTGTCGATCTTTATAGCAGAAAGATCCTCCATATAATTTACTTCAATATTTTTTATCTCCAGACCTGAAACTTTTACATAATCACTTTGTATCCGAAAACCCTGATACTTATGTTCAAGATCAATTACGGGAAAACCTTTTCCTATGATCTCAATTTGTTTACTTACTACTAAATTATTTTCAACATAAGCTCCTTTTTTGATAATGATCCTGTCGCCGTTTTCGCTTAGATCCAGTGCCTGCCTGATCGTTTTAATCTCACAGTCTTTACAGACGGTAATGTCTTTACCCTGAACGGTTTGCGAGGATATCAAAATATTAAGAACGAATAATATATAAAATAATTTATTGATCATTTTCCAACAAACTTATTCTTAAGTTCATCCCAGCTAAAAATTTCTCCACCGAATTCTGTCTGATATTTTTCAGCATCCGCTTTATTTTTGAAGGCTGAAATATTCTCTCCCATAGGACTTCTTAATTCAGGACTTATCAGAAAGATTGTTTCGGCTGCATTAATCAATTCGCCGGGCTCTGTAAGATTTATCACAAAATACTTATCAATTTCACTTTCACTGATCTTATTTTCTTTAACATAATCAAGCAAACATTCAGCTGCATCAAACTTAAATGATTTTCCTTTTTGAGTATATATCAAAGCTCCGTATTTTTTATCTGTCAATGTCATTTTGCAATTTTCACACTGATCTGTGCCGTATTTTATCTGAGCAACTTCTTTACTGCATGAAGCCAGTAGGAACAGTGTCACTAACAGTATATATGGTTTTAAATTTTTCAATGTTTATTTAACTTTTATGATTGTGTTGATTGTGTTATCCGCCGGGGCGGAGTGTTATTTATGCCTGACTTATTGAAACGTTTTACTTTCCGAACAACAGATTCAAATTATTCCTTTTGAATCCTGTTAAACTTATATTCATAAATAAAAACAAGTATTGCAATTATTCCTACAGCAAACAGTATGTATCCTCCGGTAGCCGGCATAGAAATCGCAGTAAAATTTAGAAGTTCCTTTGAGCCGATAAGTGGCGGCTGGTAATTCATCCCCGGAACTTTGATAGCTGCGGTCGGATCAAGATTATGACCATAGTCATATTCCCATGTCCAGAAGTCATACATTCCAACAGTTCCAATTACAATTATAAAAAGTATCCATGAAAGCAACATTGCTTTTTTATTAATAATGAACACAATGATCCCGAATAGAATAATGAACCCGATGATATAAGGCATAAATGTTAATTCCTTTATCGAATCGGGTTCAATTAATTGCATGCCTATATAGTGATTCAGACCGTTTATGATATCCAGATCACCTGTCATTTTATCGAGCCATATCTGCATCCCAAGTCCTTCAGGATACTGAGGAGCGTCGAGTGTTATATTCCAAAGCGGTACAAAGTATAATACTATTAAACTTAAAGCTAAAACCAATATTAATATTCTCGAGGATTTTTTCATTTTATATTCTATTTTATAATCGGCAGTATCTTTACCACTAAGTCACTAAGACACTAAGTTTTGAAAAATTCTTATCATATAATTAACAATGATCTTTATTATTTAAAACTTTAGTTTCTTTTCCTTTATACATTTTCATTTCTTAGTGCCTTTGTGTCTTGTTGGTGTTCACTACCCAAACCTATTTCTTTTCTGCTCCAAGTGTAAACTTGATCGGAACATTGGATCCTTTTTCTGAAACTCTTATATATCCCTGCATTTCCTGATGGAGCGCAGAGCAGAAGTCAGTACAGTACATCGGGAATATTCCCGGTTTGAAAGGCAACCATTTTATTGTACAGGTTTCACCGGGCATTATAAGCATTTCAGATGTCTGATTTCCCATGATCGCAAAACCGTGAGGAATGTCCCAGTCCTGTTCAAGATTAGTGACGTGAACATATACAGTGTCTCCCATCAATATTCCTTCGATATTATCAGGAGTAAAGTGTGATCTTGTTGCTCCGATATACATATGTACAACATTTCCTTGTCTTTCAACTCTTCCGTCATTCACACTTTTGATAGCATAGGGATTTTCATTTTCTTCGATCTTATAAATTTTTACAGAATTCTTTGCAACAAGATCAGCAGGAATTCCCTGTGCATAGTGAGGCTCGCCGATTGTCGGGAAGTCAAGTAGAAGTTTCATCTTGTCACCTGAGATATCTATAAGCTGAGCTGATTGTGTAAGCTCAGGTCCTGTCGGCAGATATCTGTCTTTTGTCATTTTGTTTAAAGAGATAAGATATTTTCCCCAGGGCTTTCTGCTGTCTCCGCCCGGAATTGAAAGGTGACCGACAGAATAGTAAACCGGTAACCTGTCAACTACAGCCTGATTAGCGACATTCCATTTCACGATCTCTGAAGAGATAAAAGCTGAAGTATAAGCAAATCCTTTGTCATCAAATTCAGTATGAAGAGGTCCTAATCCCGGATTCTTTACTTCACCCTGAAGAACAGCATCATATTTTAAAACCGGAATACCTTCAACGTCACCGTCAAACTGTTTGCCTTCAATAGCTTTTACCATTTTATCAAATGAGAATACAGGAATGACGGTTGCAAGTTTTCCACCGCCGACTATGTACTGACCTGTAGGATCCACGTCTGCACCGTGAGGTGATTTAGGACAAGGAATATAATAAATGCATCCTTCGAGTTCTGATGGCTGTAAAGTTTTAACTGTAGTAATAATATCAGAAGTCGCAAGCTGTTTGGATTCATCCCATTTATTGTGTGCATATTTTGTTTCCATCATAGTACCTTTTCCGCCTGCTACAAGCCCTTCAACTTTCTTCCAGTTGACAGCCATTATAAAATCTTTATCTTTCTGTGAAGCTTCCACTTCAAGAAGTGTATTGGCTTGTTCTGTATTGTAACACGAGAAGAAATACCATCCGTCAGAGGGTCCTTTTCCAGAGTGACTCAGGTCATAATCAAACGGAGGAGTAATGATCTGAAATGCAAGATTCATATCGCCTTTTTCCTTATCGACTTTGATAAATGAAATAGCGCCTTTGAATTCTTCTTTATACGAATTAATAGGAACGTCTTTATTCGGAACCGGAACGCTGAATCTTGTTCCTGCTACTACATAATCCGTATTCGGAGTGGTAAACGGAGATGAGTGATTTCCTGAGCTGTTAGGGATCTCGATGATCTCAACTGTTCTGAAAGTAGTAAGATCGATCCTTGCGATTCTCGGAGTATTGTTTCCGTTTATAAAAACCCATCTTCCGTCAGTCACACCGTCTGTCTGAGAAAGCTCAGAGTGGTGAGCGTCATCCCATGGAACGAATCCATATGAAGTATTCAGCATAGGTTTTGTTTCTTCCGTGTATCCGTAGCCTTTTTCGGGATCGACAGAGAATACAGGAATTACTCTGAATAGTCTTCCTGAAGGAATTCCGTAAACTGACATTTGTCCGCTGAAACCACCGGACACAAAGTAATAAAATTCATCATACTCACCCGGAGCTACATAAACCTGTTCGGCTTCGTCACCGCTTAAAGACGGTCCGGACTTTTTATTATCGGAGCAGGAATTAAAATTTATTACCATTATGAATACTGATATTGCAAATAACAATACAGCAAATTTTTTTGTTAAATTTTTCATTTTTTTATTCCTTAATTTAATTAAGAATTTATAATTTAAAATTATTTATCGTTGTTTCTGAAATATTCAAGTATAGCTCTGGCGTCATCTTGTGTTACATTCTGAAAAGTCATTGGAGTCGGATATTCTCCTGATGTGGAAAGGTTTTTTGCAATTTGATTTTCTTTGATCATCTGCTCGGGATTCAGGATCATATTCATTATCCATTCCGGTTTCCTTCTTTTGGTAACATCTTTAAGTGGAGGACCAACAAGTTTATTGTCAATCTGATGACACGCAACACATTTAATGTCAAAGGTTGCCTTTCCTTTTGCCACCAGATCCTGATTAATCGTAGGCTCAAGTACAACTTCTGTTACCGGTCCTATACCTTTTTCAGGATCTTCTCCGCATCCGTTTATTATGAGTAAGGAAGTGAATAACAAAGCAAGCAAAGTAAAGACAGTTTTTGTTTTAATGTTTTTCATTTTTTGTTATTTGATTTATTAATTTTATTTGTGTGAATTTTTTTAAAATTTTTCTTTCCAGCAGTAAAGTTTTTGGAAACAGAACATTATTTTCAAGATGTAAATGTATGTGAAAATCA
>JAGPCH010000093.1 GCA_018058125.1 Ignavibacteria bacterium
GCTTTGCGATGCAATCAGATCTCTTTGTAAAGGATCAGGATCTCTTTGTCCGCCGTCTCCGCATGTTTTCGCTAAAGCCGGTATTCTTTTAATAAAGCTTGTTGTTCTTATTTAAGTTTGTACCATTATTCTTTTAAAACTCTGCTTTTTGTTTTCCATAACCATATTGCGGTTTTATTTATAAAAGATTTTATTCACTGACTCAATACCGCTTCATATCAAATTCAGATTTTAATTTCTCATTTATTCTGGTCTTCGTCCCCGCTTTAAATCTATACTTAATACTAAGCTTAAATAAGCGGGAGACTTAGCGGGGACGGAACTATCAATTATCAATTATCAATTATCAATTGTTTTGGACTTCGAGACTTTGAGACTCAGAGTCTTCGAGGCGAGGAAAAGGTTAAACTACTTCAAAAGTATCATTCGTTTAATATCTGTATACTCACTTATTCCTCCGGTAACAGACAGTTTATAAAAATAAACACCGCTCGCAAGATTAAGTCCGTTACTTGTAGCTGAAAAATTCACAGAATAATTTCCCGGATCCTTCTTTTCATTTACAAGAGTCGCTATTTCATTTCCAAGAATATCCGACACAACCAGCCTGACATCTGATTTCTTTCCATTAAGTCCCGAAGGGATATTATAATTAATTGTAGTATTCGGATTAAAAGGGTTTGGATAATTTTGTCCGAGGGAATATCCGTCAGCAACATTTAAATTATTATTGTTTATACCTACTGATTTTCCCATTTGCAGAACAAATAACCCTGTTTTCATATCCGATGCCGCAATCTTTCCCGAAGGAAATTTATAGACTCCCCAGCAGCCGAGATAGCTGTTGCCGTTTGAAGTCGGGTAAGTATCATACCAGCCGATCTCAACAGGTACAGCCGGATTTGAAACATCAAGCACTCTCACACCGGCAGTGTAATGCGCGATCACTGCAGTATCACCATAGATTTCCACATTATGTACAATCGAAGTTGTAATGTTTGTTGGTTGCCAGGTCGCAACCTGAGTTACACTAGAAAGATCTTCAATATTCCATACTTTCAATAATCTCGGAAGAGCTCCCACTTCATCCGTTGCAAATAAGAATCCTCTGTCACTTGAGATAGCTGAGTTATGTGGAGAAGGATTTGGTGAATTCAGCCATTGTGATATTGTCTTCAGACTATCTTTGTTACGAGCATCAATAACAGTCACATTACCGTCATAAATATTCATTGCATAGATCGTATCTCTTAATACACGGCAATCATGCACATACCTTGTATTCCATTTACCTCTGAGCACAGGGTTTTCAGGATCTGCTGAAAGGTCAAGAACTGCTATACCTTGTCCAAAAGCAGAATTACATCCGTTTAGATAGAGATAAGGTCCTTCCTGAGAGATCGTATGTGTTGTCCGGTGACCCGGGGGAGTATATTTTTTTACAAAAACAACTGTGTCCGGAAGATACTGCAGATCATAAATTTCAATTCCGCTTGTATCAGCCTCTGAGACAACATAAGCATAATGAGAATAGACCTTCATTTCTTTCCATAAAACTCCCTGATCAGGATTTGCAGTATTTACAGTTGTCGGGAAATAATCTACTTCGTATATATTCGCAGAATCAGAAATATTATAGAAGGAAGTTCCGATCGTACCTCCGAGAATCGCATATTCCTTTCCGTCCGGAGCGACATAGCCCCAGATAGCCGCATAGTCCCACGGCGCACTGAACTGAGCCGGTACCGGATGAAGATTAAGATTGCTGAGAAGATGCATATTGCTGTTTGGAAGTTGTGCAGAAGCGGAAGTAACCATGGTAAGAATAAATAAAAGGTAAATTAATATTTTCATAGAGTATGGGTTAATTAGTTAATTGGTTAATTGGTTAATTGGTTAATTGGTTAATTGGTTAATTGGTTAATTGGTTAATTTATTTGTAATGGTTGATTCGTTCAAGGATAGAATTTGTTTCAGTGTATTTAATTATTAAACTTTTAGAAATATATGTTGTCAAACAATTAAATCAGTCTACAATTTTAATTTACAAGCTTCATAACTTAAATTAAACTTTATAAAGGAATAAAAAAATGGACGCATTTAAAAAGATTTTAATAGTTCCGGTATTTTTTCTGATTATCTTTACATCTTTAATTTCATTAATGAGCGGATGTAACGATAATAATATCACGGATAATTCATCCATGACAGATGACGAATACATCAGCACTATAGCCATTAACACTGCATTCAGCGGTAATTCGGATGATGATGACAATTTATTTTCAAGCGAAGTTTTTGATTTTGACTCTGACGGTCCTGTCAGCGATGATCCCGGTTCTGATACCCCAATCGATTCCGTTTTAAAATGGGGAAGAAGGATACTTGATGTAAACGTAAATACAGAGATCACTAACGTCGGGGATTCAATAAAAAATGTTCTGGTTACCCGGACTGTCACAGGGAATTTTATTATAATCGGATACATTAACGGTATTTTAGATTCCACCATAAAACCATTTACACAGCAGCAAAGGAGAATAATCAATTTTAAAAGAACCAACAGGCATCATCATCCGAGACACAACTGGAGAGTTTACGAATATTCAGCAATAGACGGAAACACTACAACCCCGCAAACAGGAAAAGATAACATCATCATAAATAAAGTAGAGTTTTACAAAAATAATGAACTTGTATTAACATTGAACGGTCCGGACTTCACAACTAATTTTTTCAGAGCCGGCTTTTTTGGCGGACATAATATGAACGAAGCAGACGCAGGGGAAAGTTTTAAAATGATGGTTTATCTTACAAGTAACCAAAGCGAAACAGATGCCGTATCCTATCACTGGCCACGCAATTCAAACGGACATCAAAGAGTAAGATTTGATTTAGTATCGGAAATACCTAACGGAAATGGATTTGACAGGGTTTTCGAAAAGACAATTGAGATATTTCATCAGCACAGACACGGAAGACACAATGCTTTCATAAGCGCAAATACCAATAGCTCTTTGTTTGATAACGATCCTAATCTGCTTTCTTCGACTTACATGGGATTTCCCTACAGGGTAAGATAAAAGTTCTAGACACAGGAATCAAAACCTCCTGAATATACTTCATACCGGAACGGCTTTATAAAGCCGTTCCCTTTGTTTTTACAGGCTACTCTATTTCAATTTTTTATCCTTTTCTGAATTTGAAATTAATAAATTTGCCGTCTATGAGGGAGCTATCGATATTTTGCTTCTGCAGAGCAACAACGTTTTTGATTCAGTCAGAGTATATTGACTTTAATTAAAAGAAGCGGTTGAATAAGTTAATGCAAATCATATTAAAGGAGTTGTAAAATGAAAAAGTTAATTTATTCAATTACAATATTATTAATATCTTTTCTCATAAACTCTTCGACTTATTCACAATCTACCGTTTCAATAAGACTCGGTCCTGACACAGGTCAAGATTGTCTTGTAGCATCAAATTTTCCTAACACAGCTTTTCCGGAGCACTCTGATCTTGCAGGTTTAGCCGGCACAGTCCTTGGGGAATATTACGCAGGAAGATCATTTTTTAGATTTGATCTGTCAGAAATTCCATTCGATTCGGTTGTCATTGAAGCAAAGTTATCGTTGTTTGCAAATCCTGATCCGGCAAATAATCCTCACGACGGACTAAACAGATCATATATTAGGAGGGTAACTTCACCGTGGGTGGATGCTGATGTAACATTTGATAATCAGCCTGACTTCACACATGCACATGAAGTGCTTCTTGAGCAAAGCATTTCACCCGATCAGGATTATACAAACATTAATGTAACTGCCATGGTGAGTGAAATGGTAAGAAATCCACAGCACAATTATGGATTCATGCTGGCTTTACGACTGGAAGGAATTTACCGAAGTATGAATTTTGCTTCAGGTGATTGTCCAATTATCTCTAAACGACCATTGCTTGTTGTGACTTACGGTACAGTGAGTATTCAGAATATTTCAACTGAGATTCCCAAAACATTTAACTTATATCAGAATTTTCCAAATCCGTTCAATCCTGTTACCAATGTTAAATTTGATGTTGCCAAATCTTCGGTTACGAAGATAAGTATTTATAATGAACTCGGGAAAGAAGTTTCTACACTTGCTAATGAAAGATTGAATCCGGGAAGTTATCAGGTACGGTGGGATGGAAGTAAATTCAGCAGCGGTGCATATTTTATCAAACTGGAATCAGACGATATTCTGATCACAAAAAAAATTATTTTGTTGAAATAAAACTTACGTGGTTTTTGTTATTTCTAAAGGTGATCTAAATAATTAGATTACCTTTTTTATTTTATACAACAATTACAAATGTGCGGAATACTCGGCGTATTAAATTTTAATGAAGAGAATGTTGATCTGAGATCATTTCAGAATGCCCTGAATATAATAAAGCACAGAGGTCCTGATGATGAGGGTTATGCTTTATTCAATACCGGTAAACAGATATTTGAAGAAAGGTTCGGCGAGACATCACAGATCAGAAAAGGCACTCATATACTGTCTGAATCAAACAACACTCTCAACCTTGCATTCGGATTCAGACGGCTTTCCATTCTTGACCTTTCAGTCAACGGGCATCAGCCTTTCTTCAATAACGAGAAGAACATCTGTATAATTTTTAATGGCGAAGTTTATAATTATATTGAGATCCGCGAAGAACTTATTTCTAAAGGTTATAAATTTCATACCGGAACTGATACCGAAGTAATTCTTAACTCTTACATTGAATGGGGAGAAGAATGTCTCAGCAGATTCAACGGGATGTGGGCGATCGCGCTTTATGATATGCGGAAGAATGTTTTATTCTGTTCGCGTGACAGATTCGGCGTGAAGCCTTTTTATTATTACAAAGATGAAAAGACATTCATATTTGCTTCAGAGCTGAAAGAAATAATTGAATATTTCAGATCCGATCCTTCATTCAAAAAGGTACTAAATAAAGATATAGTTTACGATTATCTCATTAATAATTTTGCCGATCACACGGAGAATACTTTCATTAAAAACATAAAGCATCTTCCGCCTTCTCATTACATAAGGATCCAGGGGAATGAATTCAGACTGAATAAATATTTTTCTCTCGAAGTAAATAAAGATATGGGAAAGTATGATGAGAATAATTTTCAGGATATAAAGAAAAATTTTTCCGAACTGATGCACGATGCAGTAAAGCTGAGACTACGCGCTGATGTTCCGATAGGAACCTGTCTGAGCGGCGGACTTGATTCTTCTACAATTGTTACGATCATCAATAATATTCTGAAGAAAGACGGCGTTAACAATCTGAATCAAAGCGGCATAAAGCAAAAATCATTCTCAGCGGTCTATGATGACGAGAGATATGATGAAAGAAAATTCATAGAGGAAATAGTAAAAGTTACCAACTGTGATTCTCACTATGTCTATCCGGACAGGAAAGATCTTGAAGAGAATGATTTTCTTCTGAAAGACACTGACGACTTTATTTATCAGCTTGACGAACCATTGATCAGCACTTCTCCATACGCTCAGTATAATGTAATGCGGCTGGCAGGGGAGAATAATGTTACGGTGTTGCTTGACGGGCAAGGCGGTGACGAGACGCTCGGAGGATATGAGGTCTATTTCGGATTTCAGTATTCTAATCTTTTCAGAAACGGAAACTATCTCACATTAGCTTCCGAACTTATGAAAAATTTCAACAAAGGAATGGAAATTTCATTAAGAGGCTTGAAGTATTTCCGTAACTTAAAAAATAAAAACTTAAAGAGTCTGACAAGTGAATTTTACAATCAGGATTTTCTTATTAGCCAGTCTGACAACAACATTCTTAAATACAGGACTTCCGGCAATCTTAATCTTAAACTTTATGAAGATCTGACTCAATACATACTTCCCATTCTTTTAAGATATGAAGACAGAAATGCAATGAAGTTTTCTATTGAATCAAGAACTCCGTTTCTTGATTATAGACAGGTTAAACTTTTATTTGAGACTGAAGGAATATATAAGATACATAACGGCTGGAGCAAATGGATCTTAAGGAATGCTATGAAAAACACCGTTCCGGACAATGTAGTATGGAGACGTGACAAGAAAGGATTCCCTACTCCCGAAAGAAGATGGATGAAAATCCTCAAAGATGAATTCATTAGAATACTGAATGAAGATAAAGATCAACTTGGTGAATATTTTGATATTCCTTCTATAATAAAAAATTATGACAGCATTGTACTGAACGAAAATATCAAATCCAATTTTTTATGGAAGGTCTATAACTTTGCAAAATGGAAGAAGATGTACGGTGTTAATTGATAATTGATAATTGATAATTGATAATTGATAATTGATAATTGATAATTGATAATTGATAATTGATAATTGATAATTGATAATTGATAATTGACAATTGATAGTTGATAGTTGAATCAAGTTTAAGAGCGAACTTTTTCAAAACCTGCCATCGGCAACCATATCCTGTCATTCCAGCCCGCCGGCATTGTTTAAC
>JAGPCH010000094.1 GCA_018058125.1 Ignavibacteria bacterium
GTATTGAAGAAACTGAATATGAAAGCCGGGAAACCTAAATTAACAAATTGGAAAAGGCTTGTAAAGAAAATTGAAAATCCGACAAAGGAGATCACTATCGGAATCTGCGGAAAGTATAACATTATTCCGGATGCCTATAAAAGTATTCTCGAATCATTTATTCATGCCGGAGCTGCAAATGAAGTGAAAGTAAATCTTAAATGGATAAATGCCGAGGAGATAGAAAAGAATCCAAAAAAAACCGGTTCAATTTTAAGCAACATCAGCGGACTTCTGGTCTGTCCGGGTTTTGGAGACAGGGGAATTGAAGGTAAGATTGCCGCCATTAAATATGTTCGTGAAAAGAAGATCCCGTTTTTTGGAATTTGTCTCGGCTTACAATGCGCTGTAATTGAGTTTGCAAGAGATGTTTGCGGATTAAAAAATGCGAATTCGACGGAATTCAAAAACTCCTGTGAACCGGTAATTGATATTATGGAATATCAGAAATCCGTAAAGGTCAAAGGCGGATCAATGAGACTTGGTTCTTATCCATGTATTGTAGAAAAAAATTCTCTTGCCTATAAGAGCTATAAAAAGGAACATATCAATGAGAGACACAGACACAGATATGAAGTGAATAATAATTTCAGAAAATTACTGAAAGATAAAGGAATGAAGCTATCCGGATTATCTCCTGACAGTACACTCGTCGAAATGATCGAGCTGCCGCAAAGCATGCATCCGTTTTTTATAGCATGTCAGTTTCATCCTGAGCTGAAGTCCAGACTCATTGAGCCGCATCCTTTGTTCAGGGAGTTTGTAAAAGCTTGTAAGGGAAGTGAATAGTCCGCCGCGGCGGGAGTGTGGAATGTGTGGTCAATTTCTGAGGGATATAAAGTAATTTGATAAAAGAAAATTAAATATTTATTAAACTTATGAAAAAAAGATTAGATCCTAAAAAAGAATTCAATGATGTAATGGAAAAGATATCAAGGGAATTTATGCTTGAGAGATGCAATCTTTATAAAGTCAGGCATAGAAAAAATGATGATACCTTACCGGAGCTTTGTTATAAATATTTGAATAAACTCGAGAAAATGGAACCATGGGATATTCCGGATGATGAATTTGGAAATGCAGGTTTTCTGAATCCGGACAGGATACTTGAAGATGAAGCAATCAGATTAGTTCTGGCAAGGTCGATCGATCATCCTTCGAAAAAATTATTTGAAAAGAAAGTGAAAGATCTGATCAAAGATTATATAAAACAGGTTGAATTTATTGAAGCAGTTGAAGAAGCAAAGAAAATTGTTAAGAAGAGCAGGAAGAGATGATTAGTTAATTTGTTAATCGGTTAATTTGTTAATCGGTTGATTGGTTAATTGGTTGATTAGTTAAAAGGTTGATAGTGTTGTTTTCAATATCAAAGATCAAAGATCAAAGATCAAAGATCAAAGATCTTAACAACTTTCCCAAACCCGTCGCTTTTATCAAATCCATAGTCATGTCCGTCAAGAGATTTTCCCTGAGATTCGAATGACCACAGTAAAACTCCCGGGATTCCTGAGTTGAAGTAATTTTCCAGTTCCATTCTGAGTACAACTTTTCTTAAATCATTCAGATTTTTTTTAAAGCCAACCTCACCGATGTAAACCGGTTTGTTTAACTTCGTAGCTGAGGACAAATTCATTTTGTTGTATTTTCTCCAGATGCTTCTGAGTGAAAGCGGAAAATCAATAGTTTTATTGAAAGATCTTAAAGTGAACTCATCAGCTTTTTCCGGAAAGTAGTTTATTAAATCTGATAAAGAAGAATATTTGTCTGAAGCATTTTGATTTCCTTTAAATCTGTGATAGAGATCAAGTCGTTCAAAGACGGTAGATCCGAAACTGTAATCATGCAGTGAAACGGCATCCAGTGTTTTAATCGAATACAATTTTTCAAAATTGGTCAGGCTGAATCTTGAAAAAGAGTTTCCGAATTTATCTCCTATTCCGCCAATTGTCCCAACAGATACCATATGGTTCGGGTCAGTTTCTCTGATACTTTCTGAAGTATGTTTTGTGAAATCATACATATCCTGAAAGGAATCCGTATTTGGTTCGTTAATGATCTCCCATAATAAAATTTTTCTTCTGTCTTTAAAAGCATATGCCAGGTTTTTTATAAAAGGAAGGTAAGTGTTTTTGTATCCGGATCTGTACCATTCTGAATTTATTTTAAAACTTTGCAAAAAGCCTGTAGTATCGGCAAGGACAGGGATGATAAAGACTTTAAATGTTTCGGCAAGATCACAGATCTCGGTAAGTTTGTTTTTTTCAATAGGATGGAAAGCCCAGAATCTTATCACTTTAAACCCTTCATTAACAGCATCCTCAAACATTAACTTAGTAACGGATGAATCAACGTTGGCGAGTTCATACATATTCGTTCCGATAAATCTGAAAGGTTTTCCATTTAAAGAAAAACTTCCGCACCGGGATGAAACAAAATCATTCAAATTTTAAATTAGTCTATTTGGATAAATTGGATAATTTGGATAAATTGGATAATTTGGATAAATTGGATAAATTGGAAAACGCTATAATTCTACCGGAAAGTCAGATTTTATTTTACTTCATGAGAACTTAAATTACAGAATGATACTTCGAGGTACATAAAATAATTTATAGTTTATCAATTTTTTCATAGAACCAGCTGATATTTGTAACAAGTGTAACTTCGCTTTCAATTTGTTTTCTGAGAATCAGTTTCATAGATTTTCTTTTACTGGAGTTCACTTCAGAAAGTCTGACCAGTTCGTCCATGTATTTTATAAATACTTTGATTACATTTTTCTGATCATGTTTCAATAATTTATTAATTCGGGTATACTGTCTCAGATTGTCGGTTATATACTTTACACCAAGATAATTTTTAGTATCAAAATGAACTCTAGCCATCAAAAACTTAGAATTAAAATAATAAAAAGGATCTTTGAATTCCACCTTGTTCAAATGCTCGAATACTCCGTCATAATCTTTTTTATGATACAATATCTTTGAAACGGAAAGATTATAGGCATCATTTGCAAAATCCGGATGAAGAAATTTTTTGTATTCACCTATAAATTTATTTATCCATGAAAATTCCTTCAGAGAAAGTGCATTATTGATCACACTGTTGAATTCCATATCAGTAATTATATTGTCTATGATAAAAAGCTTTTTCTTGCTCATCAGTTTGAATATTTCAAACAGATCTTCCCTGTATTCGGTCTGTCCTTGATTTATTTTACTTACATAATAAGCCCGGATATAATGATAATAATAATTCAGCTTATCCTTTCTTATTTTATTTTCATTAATTCTGAGATATCTTTTAAGTTCTTCAACGTACACATCATCGCCCGACATTTTCATTAATACCACGAGATAAATAATGTAAATATTCGAATGTTCTGAAGATATCTCTTTTTTGTTTTCCCTCACATAATTAATAACCTCTTCAAAAAATTTTTTATCGAATTTCATATCCCTGCCATCTTCATTTTCCATCATTTCATTGAAAATGTGAAGTTTCATAAATATAAACAGATAGTCGATCGAGTTTGACTTTGCCTGCAAAATATCAGCAAATTCAAGTTTGAAATTACTGAAGTTGAAATAGAAAATCGAATCGTAAACATTTATCTCGGAAAGATAGTAATTGTCGTCTTTCGAAAAGGTCTCTTTCCTGGAATCCAGATATGACCTTAACTCTCCGTTGAATTTTCTTGCAAGTCCTCTTTTTCTTAAGGCATTTAACAGAAGAAATCTATTGTGATCTTTATCTCCTTCTATTTCTACCTGTAATAAAAAGGCATCTATCAGTTTTGAAAAATCCGAAAGTAATTTTCTTATCTTGACCTTATTCGGAAACTGTTCATTGAGTACATTTATAGAAATAGCTTCGTAAGAAATTTGATCCTGCCGGATCTTAGGGTAGAAGGGTTTTATGTAATCGAATAATAATTTAAGGTTTCGTATCCTTGAAAAGTAAGGAGAGTGAACAAATACTTCAAAATCAAAAAGTTCATTGGCTGTCAGTTCATTCAGAAATAATATCATATTCTTCTTTAAAAAATTTTTATCAAAAATCGGTTGGTTATTTTTTAGATTATATCAAATATCTGATGCTAATTTAAAAATCTTTTTTTAGAAACAAAATATAAAAATAAATTTAGTGTTTTTCTGGGGATAAGAAATACATTACTCTAATTTCCCAGAATCTTTAATTTTGCATAATGATAAAATCAACATGGACATAAAGTTTCTAAAAGGAGTAGGTGAAAAGAGAGCTGAGGCTTTTGCAAAGATCGGAATTAATACACTGGAAGATTTTTTGAATTTCATTCCCCGTGCATACTTATCGAGAATAAATATACGTGAGTTAAATAAACATCTTGAAGAAAACGTTCTGATCTTCGGAAAGATAATTGATGTTGTCTATCCCAGGAAAAGTAATCATCCGCTTCAGCTGATTTTGAAAGATAAGACAGGTGTAATTGACATACCTGTGTTTGGTACCAGTGAATTCAGGACTAAACAATTCAGACTTAATGAAAATTTTTTATTCTGGATAAAAGCTGTAAAGGATAATTTCAGCTCGGTCCCTAAAATAAGCTACAGAGATCATTTAAAGATCAATGACTATGATCCTCTTGAAATGGATTTTATAAAATTTCAATACTTACCGCTGTATGAATTATCCGGGATCCTCAAGAAATCATGGATAAGACCGATGCTACTTTCAAAAATAATATTTAACGCATTTTCGACTTTACTTAAATCAAATCCGGATTCCATTGAAGAGACCTTACCTGAAAAAATATTAAAAGAAAATAATTTTATCAGCAGGAAAGATGCAATATTAAGAATAAACTTTCCGTTAAAACTCTCAGACGTAGAAACAGCCAGGAAACGTCTGGCGTTTGAAGAGCTTTTTTATCTCGAACTTATACTAGCGCTTAAAAAGAAAACCACACAAAATGAAAAAAAAGGGATAAGCTTTAATAAGGATATAAAGGAGATCACCGGAAAATTCAAAAACATACTTCCGTACGAACTCACCGATTCGCAAAAAAAAGTAATGAATGAGATCTACTTAGACATGAGATCTGAAAAATGTATGAATCGTTTGCTGCAGGGTGACGTGGGAAGCGGAAAAACCATCGTAGCCGTTTTTTCTATGCTTGTCGCTATCGAAAACGGTTATCAGTCTGCATTTATGTGCCCGACAGAATTGCTTGCCGAGCAGCACTTCCGGACAATTTCAGAGTTACTAAAACCTTTAAACATAAATGTGTGTCTTCTTGTAGGCGGGCAAAATAAAAAACTGAGAGAAGAAATACTCGAAGGGATAAGAGATGGTAAAACAAACATTGTGATCGGAACTCATGCCCTGATTCAGGATAAAGTTGATTTTAAAAATCTTGGATTTGCAGTAATAGATGAACAGCATAAGTTCGGAGTGATGCAGCGCGCCAAGCTTAAAGAGAAAGGATTTAATCCTGATGTGCTGGTAATGACAGCAACTCCGATCCCGAGAACTCTATCTATGACTTACTATGGAGATCTTGATGTGTCTGTAATAAATGAACTTCCGAAGAACCGGATCCCTATAAAAACCTATCTGAGAACGGAAAGCGAAAAACCAAAGATATATGAGTTTATCAGAGACGAAGTCAAAAAAGGAAGACAGGTCTATATTGTTTATCCTTTGATTGATGAATCAGAAAAACTTGATCTGAAATCAGCGGAAGAAAATTTCGTTTTATTAAAAGAAAAAATATTTCCTGATCTGAAACTGGGAATGGTACACGGAAGAATGCTGTGGTATGAAAAAGATGAAGCAACGGAAGATTTTAAAGATAAGAAAACAGACATACTTGTGTCTACAACTGTGATCGAAGTCGGAATAGATATACCGAATGCCAGTATTATGATAATTGAAGAAGCGCAGAGATTTGGTCTTTCCCAGCTTCATCAGCTGCGGGGAAGGGTAGGAAGAGGCAGCGAACAATCATACTGCATTCTTGTTGCAAAAAATCTCAGCGAGGATTCCATGAAAAGACTCAGTATTTTATGCGAGACCACCGACGGCTTCAGGATAGCTGAAGAAGATATGGAGATCAGAGGTCCGGGTGAATTTTTCGGAATCAGGCAATCGGGAATACTCAGCTTTTCATGTACTGACCTCAATAAAGATAAAGATGTATTGGAAAAATCGAGAAAAATTGCTTTTGAGATAATCGATAAAGATCCTCAATTGAGAAATGAAGAACATAAAGTAGTAAGAAAAACTTTTATCAATAATTACAAAGATTCTTTATATCTGATGGAAGTTGCATGACAAAGTACATTTTGAATCCTGTCTAAACATTAAAACAGACTTTATTTTTTTCTTATTGAATTTCAGTAATGATTGAAATATCAGAATGAAGTAATAATTTTAGATTTTCTCTTATACATAAAAGATTTATTTTACCAGAATCAAAAACCGGATCCG